>CAJONA010000039.1 GCA_905235755.1 uncultured Clostridia bacterium | reverse complement strand
GGCGCTGACGCGATCGCCAACCGCCTTGTCCACAGGCACCGATTCGCCGGTGAGAGCGCTTTCGTCAACCGCGCTCGTCCCATCTGTGACAACGCCGTCAACGGGCACGGCGTCGCCCGGCTTTACGACGAAAATATCACCCGGACGCACCTCGTCCACGTCGACTTCTGTTTCCTCGCCGTCTTTGATTATGCGTGCTTTCTTCGGTTTCAGTTTGATGAGGTCTTTGAGCGCGCTCGTCGTCTTTCCCTTCGAGATCGATTCGAGCAGCTTGCCGACGGTGATGAGCGCGGGGATCATCGCGGCGGATTCAAAATACAGCTCGCTGTGGTAAAGCTCCATCAGATCCATATTGTCGGCGCCGCGTGTTATCATACCGCACATTTTGAAAAATATATACACGCTCCACGCAAATGAAACTGCCGAACCGAGCGACACAAGCGTGTCCATGTTCGGCGCTTTTGATATAAGCGCGCGGGTGCCGCTTATGAAGAATTTTTGATTTATCACGATGACTGCCGCCGACAGCAAAAGCTGGAGAAGCGTCAGAGCAAGATGGTTGTGCTCGAAAAACGTCGGAACGGGCCACGAGAGCATATTGTGTCCCATCGTGATATACATGAGCGCGACGAGGAACACGACAGATGCGATCAGCCGTTTTTTTAAATTTCTCGTCTCCGTATCGGTGAATTCGTCGACGTCGGAGTCGTTCGGCTTTTTTGCGCTTCCTTGCAACGACGCGCCGTATCCGGCCTTTTCGACCGCTTTTATCACTTCCGAGCTTGACGCAGTGCCGTCGACGCTCATGGAATTGGTCAGTAAGCTCACGGCGCACGATATGACGCCGGGCACTTCCGAGACCGCTTTTTCAACACGAGCCTGACAAGCGGCGCAGCTCATTCCCGTAACTGTATAATGCTCCATATATCTCCGTTTAAATTATATAGTCGTTCGCGTATCGTTCGTGCTGTTGATCTATAATGTCCTGCAATGTGATGCCGTCGAGGTATTCGTTTATGACTTTGGCAAGTCCTTGCCAGACGGGAAGCGTAGCGCAATCGGCACTGCGCGTACATTCGACGGGATCTTGCTCGACGCAGTCAACGGGAGCAAGCGATCCTTCAGTCAGGCGAAGTATCTCGCCGACGGTGTATTTTTCGGGCGACCTTGCGAGCATGTATCCGCCCTGCGATCCGCGGTTTGTACGGAGAACGTTGTTCTTATTAAATATCGGAATGATCTGTTCGAGATATTTCTTTGATATATTTTGTCTGTCGGAGATCTCTTTGAGCGAGATATATCCGCCGTGCTGATGTTCCGCAAGGTCGATCAGCATACGCAGTGCATAGCGCCCTTTGGTCGATATTTTCATTTTGTTTCACCTCGCGATTTGATAACCCAATAATAACATATATTTTATCGGAATTCAAGTGCGAACAGTGAAAATTTATATAAACTTTTATTTTATAACTATGAGCAGAGCGGCGCTTCAACATTTATACGCATTTTTCTTGACATTGTTTTGATCAAATAGTATAATATTTTTGTAAATTTTTGTTTTGGAGGAATTTATATGCAAAACAACGTAAGAGATGAAAATATGGAGCGCATCACTACCGAGGCGCTCGCGCAGGCGTTTATCGACGAAAAACTCGCCGAGCTGCGCGCGCAGATAGGCGACAAGAAGGTGCTTCTCGCACTGTCGGGCGGCGTCGATTCGTCCGTCGTTGCGGCGCTGCTCATAAAAGCGGTGGGCAAGCAGCTGACGTGCGTTCACGTCAACCACGGACTTCTTCGCAAGGGCGAACCCGAGCAGGTCATCGAAGTTTTCAGAAATCAAATGGATGCAAATCTCATCTACGTCGACGCCGTCGACAGATTTTTAAATAAGCTCGCGGGAGTCGCCGAGCCGGAGCAGAAGCGCAAGATAATCGGCGCGGAGTTCATTCGCGTGTTTGAAGAAGAAGCGCAAAAGCTTGACGGTATCAAGTTTCTCGCGCAGGGAACGATATACCCCGACATCCTCGAAAGCGGTCCCGTAAAAGCGCATCACAACGTCGGCGGCATGCCCGAAAAGTTCGATTTCGAGCTTGTCGAACCGCTCAAATTCCTCTTTAAAGACGAGGTACGCGTCGTAGGAAAGACGCTCGGTCTGCCCGACAATATGGTATACCGCCAGCCGTTCCCGGGGCCGGGACTCGGAGTCAGATGTGTCGGCGCCATCACGCGCGACAGGCTTGAAGCAGTGCGTGAATCAGATGCGATACTCCGCGAAGAATTTGCGAAAAACGGTCTGCAAGGCAAAGTATGGCAGTATTTTACGATAGTGCCCGATTTCAAGTCGACGGGCGTAAAAGACGGCAAACGCAGTTATGACTGGCCGGTCGTCATTCGCGCCGTGAATACGCGCGACGCAATGACGGCGACAGTGGAAAACATACCGTTTGATCTGCTTGAACATATAACGGCCCGCATTACGAGCGAGGTCAAGGGCGTCAACCGCGTTCTTTACGACCTCACCCCAAAGCCCACGGGCACGATCGAGTGGGAATAATAAAAAATCCTCTTTTGTCCATCGGACAAAAGAGGATTTTTTTCTTTTGAAGATTTTTTATTCCGTTCTGAGCGCTTCGGCTTCGACAGGGTTCTTTCTCGCCGCGCTGCGTGCGGGGATGAGTCCCGATATGAGCGTCAGTACGACGCTTATCACGATCATGACGAGTGCGTTTTGCCACGTCAGGTGCGCTATGTGCGATATCGAGCCGCCCGATACTGCATTTACTATTGTGTTTCCGAGTGTGCTGATCAACCACGTTACAGCCACGCCGAACACGCCGCTCGACAGACCGATCACGAACGTCTCCGCCATGAAGAGCGCCGAAACGTCTTTGCGTCTGCCGCCGAGCGAACGTATGATGCCGATCTCTTTTACGCGCTCGACTACCGACACATAGGTGATTATGCCGATCATGACCGTCGATACGACGAGCGACAGGGCAGTGAACACTATGAGAGCGTATGTGATGATGTCGATGATGTTGTTGATCATATTTATCACAAGCTCTACCGAGTCGGTATACTTGATCTCGTTTCTTTCGTCGGAGGACAGCGTTATCATCTCGACTCCGTCGTCGCCGAAGTCGCTGAGGTCTTCCTTGAAGTTGAAGAAAGTCACGTTCGTCTCGTCTTTGTCTTTGAGCCCCTTTGCCGTTATCGAGACGGCGCCGGAGAGCCCCTCTTTTCCCGCGTAAATTTCGAGCACGTCGGCATCGGCAAGAGCGGAACTTTCAAGATCTATTCGAACTTTTATACCGTCCGCCGTTACTGCCGTATCGGCTGATATGACGTTGCCGTCGTAATCTTTAATCACGCCGTCGGAGAACCATATAATATCGCCGCTGCCCTTTATTCCTATCGCTTCGAGCGTTACGTTCTCGCTTATCGTCGATATGCCGAGCTCGATCAATTTATATTTGCCGCCATTGTTTTTGATTGTACCTATATTCGAGGTCTTCGAGATATTTGGCGACGATGATTTCGACATTATCGTCGTGCCGCTGTTATTCCATGCGCTGAGATAATCTGTGACGAGGTATTTTGTTTCAAAATTATTCGGATAAACGCTGATCGATACGGGCAAATACGTGCCGCCGACATTGCTTATATCCATTATTTTCGCTGCGGCGAGCGCTGACAGCATGCTGTCGGACGCCGAGCCTGTCGATGTGCCGCCGGCAGAACCCATATATGACATGAATGTCGACATTATTCCGCTGTCGGATGCGCCGACGAACACCGTCTTCTTTTCGATATGTCCGTCGCCATCTCCGCCGTCGGCGTGAACGAACGTCTTTGAGCCGTCTATCGAATAGACATATTCAAGATCATACGAGATACCGATGTTTTCAATACCGTACAGCGCCGCGAGTTCCTTTTGGAGCGCAAAGCTCTGAACGGCGCCGTGTTCACGGATGTTTGTCGCTATCGCCGAGTTTATGTTGCGCGAGATCATTTCGCGCGCGAGCGCCTCGGTGTAGATGAAGCCGGAACTAAGCGCGCCGTACGAAAGATTATCTTTCGGCGTTACGATGCAACTGATATTCAGCTCGATGCCGTTGTCCCAGCTTTCGTCAGCTTCATAACTGTAATTATAGATGTGATAGAACGAGTCTGCCAGGGAGAACGATTTGTTCTCATATATCGTGTCGTTGGGGTACCATGTGAATTTTTTATTCAGTATCTCATCGTATGAGAACGCCGTCTTGTCGAGGTCCTCGTTGTATTCGCCCTCCATATAGTCGGGGCTGTATTTGTAGATCAGATTGTAAAATTCTTCCTCGGAGAAATAGCCGAGCTGCGCGAGAAGTAAGTCGTTGAGCTGATCATTCGAAGTCAGCACGACGATGATGTCATTGCTGTTTTTCGGAAGTTCTCCCGCGAGTATATCGTACTGTTCGAGAATATATTCGTTGTTCGATATGCCTTGTGTGAATGCTGTCGCCAGATTTGTGATATACGATGCATATTCGCTGTACGCCGTCTGTTCGAGTATAGCGCGATACGTTTCCGTTATGGCGTGGATACTCATTGTTCTGGTGTATTTTTCGTATTCTGCGTCCGGAGAATTGAACGCGCGGAACTCGGTGTAGATATTCGGCATCGTTTCTATGCCGTAGTTGAGCATTATCTCTTTGTAGTATTCTTTCGGCATGCTCTTGACGTAGTTTACGTAGTCGAAACCGAATTCGTTTTTAAAGAACAGATTTTCAAACGCTTTCTCGTTGGAAACGAGATAACCGATTATCGGAGTCACATTGACCCAGTCGCCCTCTTTGAGCGCTTCATACTGCATTTGTGTCGATGACGTATCTCGCAGGGAATCGTAGTCTAATCCGCTCTCCTCGACAGCTATCGGGTTGCCCGACAGCATATCGTCCTGAAAATTCTCGATATAATCGTGCACGCCCGTCGAGATAGACAGCACCGAAGAAACGCCTATAATTCCTATTGAGCCCGCGATGACGACCATAACGGTGCGCTTGAATTTTGAAATAAGGTTTTTCGACGACAGTCTGAACGTGGTGAGCAAGCTCATTTTCGCGTTTTCTTTTTTCTTTTTGCGCTTTTTTTTCTGCGCCGCGTCCGTTATCGGCTCTCTTTCTTTCGCTTCTTCTTCCGGTGTGTACGGATCGGAGTCCTCGATCAACCGTCCGTCGAGAAGACGCACGATGCGCGAGGAATATTTTTCCGCGAGTTCGGGGTTATGCGTGACCATTATGACCAGGCGGTCTTTTGATATCTCTTTTATAAGCTCCATTATCTGCACGCTCGTCTGCGAATCGAGCGCGCCTGTCGGCTCGTCGGAAGTATCTCGGGATCGTTCACGAGTGCGCGCGCTATAGCGACGCGCTGCTGCTGACCGCCCGAAAGCTGGTTCGGCCGCTTGTAGTATTCGCCCGCAAGTCCGACTTGGTCGAGGACTTTTTTCGATAACTCCACTCTTTGTTTCTTACTCATACCGGAGATCGTCAGTGCAAGCTCGACGTTGCTGAGCACCGTCTGATGCGGTATCAGGTTGTACGTTTGGAAGATGAAGCCTATTCGGTGATTTCGGTATACGTCCCAGTCGTGATCTTTGAAATCTTTCGTGCTTTTTCCGCCGATCACAAGGTCGCCGCTCGTGTACTGATCGAGGCCGCCTATTATGTTGAGCAGCGTCGTCTTGCCGCAGCCGGACGGCCCGAGAATTGAGACGAATTCTTTCTTTCTGAATCCTATGCTGATGCCTTTCAGCGCTTCAACGGTTTTGCCCGCCGCGTAATAATGCTTGACAATATTATTTAAAAGAAGCATGAATCCGATCCTTTCCGTGCGATGCTCGCTTGATCGCGTGCGTGTTTATATAATACATTATTAACACTTATCGCCTTTAAAAATGCTTTACAAGGTATGTTATCATAATAAAAAAGAAAATACAATAGATAAATTGTTAATTTTTTTCCATTATCTCCTGCTTTAAGGCAAAAATATGCCGACGCCGTTTCGCCGGCGTCGGCATATGATCAAAAATTCACAAAATCGGTTTTATCCGCCGAGGTATGCCTTCTTTACCATGTCGCTTGCCATAAGCTCCGTTCCCGTTCCGGAAAGGACTATATTTCCGTTTTCGAGGACGTAAGCTCTGTCCGAAAGCGCGAGAGATTTGCCCGCGTTTTGTTCAACAAGGAGTATCGTCATACCGCTGTCGCGGAATGATTTGATGACGGAGAACACTTCGTCAACGAGCAGGGGAGAGAGCCCCATCGAGGGCTCGTCGAGCATCAGCAGCTTCGGACGGCTCATCATCGCGCGCCCCATTGCGAGCATCTGCTGCTCGCCGCCCGAAAGCGTTCCCGCTATCTGATTTTTGCGTTCTTCAAGACGCGGAAAATGGTCGTATACCTCTTTTATGTTCGCCTTGATCCGGCTCTTATCCTTTTGGGAATAAGCGCCCATTAAGAGATTTTCATACACGGTGAGTTCCTGAAAGACATGGCGGCCTTCGAGAACTTGCGTCATACCCAGATTTACTATTTTGTGGCACGGCATTTTAGTTATGTCGTGACCGTCGAAAAATACGCTTCCCGAACGCGACGGAATGAGATTCATTATGCACTGCATCGTCGTCGTTTTTCCCGCGCCGTTGGCGCCGATAAGGGTGACTATTTCGCCTTGTTCGACTGTAAAGCTCACACCTTTCAGCGCGTGGATGACTCCGTAATAAACGCTCAGATCATTTACTTCAAGTAAAGCCATAAAGCACCTCCTATCCGCCGATGTAAGCGCGGATGACCTCGGGATCGTTCAGCGCTTCTTCGGTCGTGCCCTCTGCGAGCACCGTGCCGAAATTGAGGACGGTCAATCGGTCGCAAATTCCGCTGACGAATTTCATATCGTGCTCGATGAGCAGCACGGTGATGTCGAACATATCGCGTATTTTGCGTATCGTTTCCATGAGCTCCGCCGTCTCGTTCGGATTCATACCGGCTGCCGGCTCGTCGAGAAGCAGGAGCTTCGGCGACGTCGCAAGCGCACGCGCTATTTCGAGCTTGCGCTGCTTGCCGTAGGGAAGATTGCACGAAAGATTGTTTCTTTCTTCAAGAAGATCGAAGATGGCGAGAATGTCTTTCGCCTTTTGGCGCATCGCCTTTTCGGTCTTGAAGTGAGTCGGGAGGCGGAACATCGACGAGAACACGCTGCATTTTAACTGCGGATCGTCGTTGAGCCCGACCATGACGTTGCGTATGACGGACATATTGTTGAAAAGACGGATGTTCTGGAAAGTGCGCGCGATACCGCTGCGGCAAATATACCTCTGCGATTTGCCCGTCAGATCTTCGCCGAACAGGGCAAAGTTGCCCTCGGTCGGCTTGTATACGCCCGTCAGCATATTGAAGATCGTTGTTTTTCCGGCGCCGTTCGGGCCGATAAGTCCGTAAATTTCGTTTTTGTTGACCGTTATATCAACGTGTTGAACGGCTTTCAGTCCGCCGAAGTTGATGCCGAGATTGCGTATTTCAAGTACAGCTTCACTCATTTTCGTCACCTCCGGTCGAGTCGGACGTACTTCCGTCTTTATCCGATTGCACGCTGATATCGACAGATAACAATTCGTCCATTTTGATCTTTGTCGGGATGCGATCCCAGCTTCCTTCGTCGTCGCTTATATATCCCGGGTCTCGCTTTCGCATTATCAGCGATTTGAACTTTTTGAAGTTGTATTTTTCGCGGATATTCTTGAACGCGGGCGCGTTGCTGTATATTACTATCAATATCAGCACCAGCGAATAGAATATATTTTGCAGCACCGCGAGATTTCCCGTCAGAACGGTTGCGAGCTTTTCGTTTAAGAATGTTATGAGCGCCGCCGCCGCTATCGAGCCGTTGAGCGAGCCCATGCCGCCGAGCACGACCATAACGAGGATCTCGATTGAATAGTTGTAGTCAAAATGCGTGCATTGCACCTTGCTCTGCGTGTAGCTGTAAAGCACGCCCGCAACGCCCGCGAAGAACGCCGCCATGACGAACGTGAACAGCTTGTACTGCGTAACGGGAACGCCGGTTGCTTTCGCGGCGATCTCATTGTCGCGTATGGCGGTTATGGCGCGTCCGTGTTTGCTTCGTATGACGTTCTGGAACGCCGCTATCGTGATTATGGCAAAGACGAATATTATGATGTACAGCGAGTTATAGTCATAGCGCGGTGTGTCGAGACCGAATGCGCCGCCAAACGTCTCATAATTTGAGTTTTGGAATATGATCAGCGCGATCTGCCCGAACGCGAGCGTCACTATGGCGAGATAGTCGCCTTTGAGCCTGAGAGCGGGAAGTCCTATCACAAATCCTGCGAGCGCGGCGAATATGCCGCCGACGATCACCGATATGATGAGCGTCAATATCCCGTTGCCCATACTGCCGACGAGCATTGATGAGACTTTGCCGCCGAGATAAGCGCCGATGCACATAAATCCGGCGTGGCCGAGCGACAGTTCTCCCAAAAAGCCGACGATAAAGTTGAGCGATACGGCGAGAATTATCGATATGCCTATTTTTTCAAGAAGATATATGTCGGTTCTTTTCAGATTTCCCGAGAGCATGCATATAACGGTGAACACAATTATGACGATATACGCTATATAGTGCGACCATTTTACGCTTTTTAGTTTTTTCGTAATATCACCAAACGTCATATCACACCTTCTCTCTCTTCTTCTTGCCGAGTATTCCGTTCGGGCGTATGAGAAGTAAAACTATAAGTATGCCGAATTCGATGGCGTCCGTGTATGGCGCGATCTCGGAGAAAGAGTTGAATATGCACTCGATCACACCGAGAAGCAGTCCGCCGAGCATCGCCCCGGGGATAGAACCGATTCCGCCGATGACGGCCGCCGTGAACGCTTTGATGCCGGGCATCGAGCCCATAGTGTTCGAAATGCTCGGATATTTGAGCAGATAGAACAGGCTTGCGACGGCGGCGAGAAACGCGCCGATCACAAAAGTTATCGTTATTATGCCGTTGACGTTGACGCCCATTATCTTTGCGGCGTCGCGGTCTTCGGAAACGGCGAGCATAGCGCGCCCCGTCTTTGACATCTTGATGAAAAGCGTCAGAGCGATCATTATTATCACAGTCAATATGAGCGTCAGGACGGACGAGTTGCTTATCGTGACATTGCCTATCTTCGTTACGCCGAGATCGGCGACGATGACGGTTTTCGGCGTCGGACCGAAGATTATCTGCGACAGGCTTTGAAGCAGATAGCTCACGCCGATCGCCGTTATAAGAACGGCGAGCGGGGAAGCGCCGCGAAGCGGTTTATACGCGAGCTTTTCCATCGATGCGCCGAGTATGACGCACACGACTGCGGCAAAGATCGCCGCGATTATCGGGTTGCCCGTTGCGTTCATAAATACAAATATGGTATATCCGCCGACCATGATTATATCGCCGTGCGCAAAGTTCAGCATCTTCGCAATGCCGTAAACCATCGTATATCCGAGAGCTATAAGAGCGTAAACGCCGCCGAGGCTCAAACCGTTTATTATGGTGGTTATGATTTGTTCCATAAATATATTTCCTTAGGATAGTATTAAAAATTAGCCGCGGCCGCAGCCGCGGCGAATTTTTACGTCTTATTTTATAAATCGTTATCAGTCTGCTTCTTTTACAATGTATTTTGTAGCGGCTTTATCAACGTAACCGTAATTTGTTGTGGAGCGTACCCATTTCATATTCGAACCTGTTGCGCCCGAGAATGTGAACGAACCGTCGAACTGCGCTTTGAGCAGATCGCAGAGCTCGGAAGCGCTCATCGTGACGGAGATCTTGTCGGAGCCGATAGCCTTCATAGCATTGTAGATCGCATATACGCAGTCATAAGCGCCTGCTGCGAACTGGCTGGGAGCTGTGCCGTATTTCGCTGTGTATTTTGTTACGAATTCACCCGCTATGCCTTCCGTTGCGGCGGAATTGAAATGAGAGAGGTAGGAAACTTCCTGCGGGATGGTGTTTATATCAAAGCCTTCGATCGTGTCAATGCCGTCAAGACCGTCGCATCCGTAGAACACCTTCATATTATTGGAAACGTCTTTCGCCTGAAGCATGAACTGAGAAGCGGGCGTATAGTATATCGGCATAAATACGAATTCGCAGTTTTTCAGCGTATTGATCTGGGACGAGAAGTCCGTAGCGCCGTCGACAAAGCTTGCGGATACGAGTGTGATGGAAGGATCGATGTTGTCTTTGAACTGATTGTAGATACCTTCGGAGTAGTTGTCGCCGGATGTGTAGAGGACGCCTATCGTCTGGCCTGCGTAATTTGCGTTTACATAGAGAGCCGCGGCTTTACCTTGGTTGCCGTCCGCAAAGCACATCTGATAGCCGTTGGATTCCGACGGGATCTCGTCGTTCGACGCGGAAGGTGTGATGAAGAATACGTTGTCAGCCTTTGAAAGCGTCTTGAACTCCGCGCAAGGAAGTGATGTTACGCATCCGAGAGATACCTGCATGCCTTTTTCAAGCATGGAAGCGTATCCGGTTGCAACTCTGGACGAGTCGTGCTGATCGTCGTAGGAGATGAGCGAGAAGTTGTAGCCGAAAAGGCCGCCTGCCGCGTTGATCTCATCGACAGCCATCTTTGCGCCGTTTTCAACCGCTATACCGTACTGCGAAGCGCCGCCCGTAAGAGGACCGGAAAGACCGATCACGAACGTCGTGTTCTTTGACGTGTAGCTTGTGTTCTGCCCGCCGCAAGATACTACGGCGAGTACGATAACGGCGACCGTTATCATAAGAGAGATGATTTTTGTGAACTTTTTCATTTGTAATGTCCTTTCTGAATTGAAAAAATTATTTTTTATAATAAAACAGGGGCTTTGCTTTCTTTGCAAGCCCCTGAATCATCCGATTTAAATCAAATAACCGATCAAATAGAGGTTTGCAATTTATATCTGCCGCGTATAACGATAAGAAGCGGAAGAACGGAAATAAGTACGAGTGCAATAATGGAAATGACGACGACGTTTAGTACAACGCCGACGACAAATAAAAATGCTATGGCAGCGACCATAGCACTAAGTATTACAAACATTTTTGCGGCGAAAGAAAACGGTGCACAAGCATCGGATGACATCGTGTTGGCAGATGCAAAACGCTTCATAAAAATATACCGCTTTTCTTTCAAAATATGCGATTATTATAATACAAATGAACCGCGGTGTCAATAGTTTTTTTGAAAAAATTTATTTTTTTGCAAATTGCCGTATATTATACAATTTTTACGGTCTGCCTTTGGCGAATACAGTCAGGAGAAATGCGTCGATATGTTGAGACATAACGTCGTCGGCCGCCGTTATTTTATTTTAAATGAAGTTCTTTATAAATTTTATCGATGCAAACGTCGAGCCCGTCGTCGTAATTTACCGCAAAATCGCAAAATTCGATATTGCGCATCTCAAAATCGAGCGACATCATTCGATTTACCTTGTCGTCGTCCGTTATTTGCCGATGAAGAATGTTCATCATTATCTTGCTTTTTTCTCTTTCCGTAAAAACGAGCATTGCGCGCGAGCGGTAGATGTTTTTCAGCGTCATCGCGCCGCATATATCTATCGGTATGACGGCGATCTTTTCTCCGTCGACTATCGGGGATATCTGACTGTCGGACGTGCCGAAATAGTAAGTGCTGTAAACAGTCGTCTCGATGAATCTGCTTTCGTCCCGCTCCTTTAAAAATTGCTCGGTCGAAACGAATCTGTACGCGCCGTCGGGCTCGCCGACCGCTTTCGGACGCGTTGTCGTCGTCAGCGGCTTGACAAATCGCTTGTCACGCGTCAGAGCGGACGCTATTTCCGTTTTTCCCGTTCCCGACGGTCCGACAAGGCACAAGACGCCGCCGTGCGAGAGATCGGGCGCCTTTTCAACGAAAGATTTTCCGATTATTTTGGCGATATGTATAAAATCCGAATATGTGTTGACCGAAAGAAGCCCCGAAAGAGAAGTGTTCCACGGTCTGCGCATGAGCACGGGGTACGACGCCTGAGACGACGAGATGTTGTGCGACGCGTCATCGAGCAATATGTCGAGCGCGACGATATCTTTTCTCGTGCCTATGAGCGTGTTGCCCGCAGGCACTTCGGGAAAATCCTCTTTAAGGCGCTTTGCGCGCGCGCTCATACACTCGGCGGGCACGGACGTTACGAAGAAAACGTCGGCTATCTTGCAAAGATCGCGCACGAATTTCTGCGCGCCGGGAAACATCGGCTGGTTCATGACAAATTCAGGCGACGAAAAATATTGCAGCCGTTCGTCCGATATGTCGCCGAGCGCATCCCATGCTTTTATATGGTTTAATTCGAGCGCGGGGTCGTCTCCGTATTTTTCTTTTAGCAAGTTTAACGCATAGGAGTTGCATTCGTATAATACGTCATCGACATCGAGCCCTATTCTGAGGCGGTATTTTCTCATGTTTTGCCGTTTCCTTTTTTGAATTGTTACACGGTTTATTTTATCACAAACGGCGCTTTTATACAATATATTTGTATGAAAAAATCGTGCGCATATAAAGTGTATGCGTTTTTCCCAAAAAACGCGGCGTTTTTTTGGTGTATTTTTTCTCTTGTACATAAATATTGTAACTGATATAATAAAAGAGAATTTAAAAAAAGGAAATATCACAATGAAAGATCGTAACAATACCGAAACAGCCCGTGTTCCGCTGAAGCTGAGATACGACGAGCCGGCGTCCCACGATAAAGACGGTGTTTTTGAAAATATGGGGGACAGTCTCCCGAGCAACCGTGCGCGCATAAAATCGAGCGTCAATGACGACTGGGAACGTTGGTCGCTTCCCGTCGGGAACGGATATTTCGGCGCGAACGTTTTCGGCAGGACGGAGACGGAACGTATAACCGTCGCAGACAAGACGCTCGGCACATCTTGGATGAAGACAGACAACTATCTTGCGGGCGGGCTCAATACATTCGCGGAAATTTTCATCGACATCGGACATAAATTTGAAGACGTCTCCGATTATTTGCGCGAGCTTGATCTGAATACCGCGATTTCTTCGGTAAAATATACATACGGCTGCGTGAAATACACGCGCGAGTGCTTTGTTTCGTATCCCGATCGCGCGCTTGTTTTGCGGCTTGACGCGTCGGAGCGCGGAGCGCTTGATTTCACGTTCCGCCCGACAGTGCCGTGGATACAGGAATATATGCAAAAGCCGGGCGATCGCGGCGGAAAAACGGGCAAGGTGACGTCAAGCGTCGCAGACGGAGTCGGACAGATCGAGCTTTCGGGAAAAATGGAGTTTTACGGCATAGACTTTTGCGGACTTTTCCGCGTTTATACCGACGGTGATATCGCCGCGGCGACGTCTGCCGACGGCGACGGGACTATAGTCGTTTCGGGCGCGACGAAGGCGTATGCGGTTCTCACCCTCGACACGACGTATGAACTTGAAAGCGAGATGTTCACCTCACCCGCCGACAAAAAGCCGACGAAATACCGCAACTGCGAATATGCGTACCGCAAAGTGAGCGGATATCTTAAAAACATCACCGACAAGATCGAAGTAAAAAGCCTCGATGAAGGCTATGAGATACTCAAAAGCGCGCATCTGTCCGATTATGAGAGCATTTTCGGCAGAGTGACGCTCGATCTCGACTTTGACGAGCGGGATTTTGACAAAATGACAGACGATCTGCTCACCGAATACAAAAACGGGAGCGGGAGTACGTATCTCGAAGCGCTGTATTTTCAGTACGGGAGATTTCTGCTCATCGAATCGTCGCGCAAAGGCTCGCTTCCGGCGCATCTGCAGGGCGCGTGGAACAAATACCGTCAGCCGATGTGGACGTCGGGCTATTGGCACAACATCAATGTGCAGATGAACTATTGGCCGGCGTTTTCGACAAATATCGCCGAAACGTTCGACGCGTATATCGCTTATAACCGCGCTTATACGGCGGCGGCGCAAAGCTACGCCGACGAATACGTCGAAAAGTTTAATCACGACGCTTTCGGCAAGGACGGCGGCAACGGCTGGGTCATAGGAACAGGGGACTGGCCGTGCAAGATCTCCGGCGACCGCTCTGCCGGAAATATCGGCTTTACAACACAGCTTTTCTGGGATTTTTACACTTTTACGCAGGATAAGGATGCGCTCAAACAGATCGTTTATCCGGTGCTTGCCGACGCGGCGAGATACATCACAAAATGCGTAAAAGACGATGGCGAGGGACATTATCTTGTCGAATACTGTGACTCGCCCGAACAGCACGTCGACGGCGTGTGGTATTACACCGTCGGCACGACGTATGCGCAGACGTTCGCATATTTGAATAACTATAACACTCTCCTCGCCGCAAAGGAGGCGGGGATAGACCTTAACGACGGAGAGCTTCTTTCAAAAGATGAGTTTTCCATACTGAAAACGGTGATGGATCAGATAGATAAATACGATCCCGTGATCGTCGGGCTGTCGGGGCAGATAAAGGAGTTCAGGCAGGAAAAATATTACGGCGACCTCGGCGAATATAATCACCGCCATATATCAAATCTCGTCGGACTGTACCCGGGAAACCTTATAAACGCGGGAACGCCCGCGTGGCTGGACGCCGCCGAATACACGCTTACCGAGCGCGGAGACATCGCCACGGGGTGGGGCGTTGCTCACAGACTTTGCCTTTGGGCAAGGACGAAAAACGGCGAGCGGACGTACAAGCTTTTACAGCAACTTCTTAAAAACAACACCGCGACAAATCTTTGGGATCTGCATCCGCCGTTTCAGATAGACGGCAACCTCGGCGGCACGGCGGGGATCGCCGAAATGCTCCTGCAAAGCCACGAGGACTGTATCGAGCCGCTTGCGGCGCTCCCTTCATCGTGGAAGAACGGCTCTTATGCGGGGCTTGTCGCAAGAGGTAATTTTGTCGTCTCGGCGTCTTGGGAAAACGGAACGCTGAAGACCGTGAGCATAT
>CAJONA010000038.1 GCA_905235755.1 uncultured Clostridia bacterium | reverse complement strand
AAGAAAAGTACATAGAGAAAAGTATATTCGCGCTGACACGCGAAAAACAGCGAAGCAGCAAGAAAAGTACACCTTCGCGCACGGCGTGCGCGCGAAAGAACGCGCCATACAAAAAGGCTTGTGATTTCGCACAAGCCTGTTTTTTTTAGTTTCCCCGCTCCTCCGTGTGTGCCTCAATTAAGACCCTGCATAAATCAGGGGTGGTGTCCATCGAACGGCATTTGCGCTCCCAACGTCCGAACGCAGTCGTGACATAAGCAGGACTGCGTCGGGAGGTCTGCATACCCTGCGCGCTTCCCGGACTCCAAGTGTAAGTTGTAGGTTTAATTAACAGCACATCACTAAAGTTGCAGGTAGATGTCTTACAACATCAGTAATATTATATGTCGCGTAAAAATTTATTATTCCCCGTCGTTGTCGTCATAATCTATTTCGGAGAGATATTCATCCTCGAAATAATCCGCAACGCGGTCAAACTCATCGTCATTGTCTATCGTCGAAAGAATATCTTCGCCGTTTTCGTCCTGTTCCAGTCTGAGAATTACATACTCTCCGTCCGTGTTGTCGTCAACAGGCAAAAGCACGTAATACGTATTGCTTTCAAAGTCGAAGCTCTCGATAAACTCAAACTCGGTCTCTTTCCCGTCCTCGTCTGTGAGAACGATGGTATCATTTTCGTTAAATCCGTCAGCCACTGTGTTTTATCCTTTCTGCAACTTTTATTTTATAATATGTTGATTTCGATTTTTGATTACAGTTATATTTTATATTATTAAAATGCGCGTGTCAATAGCAATTTGTCATTTGCTCGCTGAAATATATTTCCAATAGCTTTTGATGTATATCGTCCCTGAAAGCACTGTCATAAATGTCATTGCGGCAAGGAAAATATACGACACTATCATAAATACATTCGCCCCGATAATGCCGTCGAGAAGCGGCGTCAGCAGCGCAACGATCACGAAAATCATCTGCGTGAAAGTCTTTATTTTTCCGAAAATATTCGCCGCTATGACCACGCCGTCGGCGTTTTTGGCAATAAGTCTTATCGACGTCACCGCGAGTTCGCGGAATATCACGACCGCCGTTCCGAGCAGGAGGAGCTTTCCGTAAACGTTGTTTTCTGCGACGAGGCACAACGACACGAGCGCGCCCATCACCATGAATTTATCGGCGAGAGGATCGAGGAATTTCCCGAAATCGGTGATAAGGTTATATTTGCGCGCGATCTTTCCGTCGAACATATCAGTCAGCGATGCGATCGCAAACAGCGCCGCCGCGATAACGTTTGACCAGACGCCGAGCCCGAAATCGAACACGATGAATATCATCATCGGCGGCACGAGACAAATGCGCAATACTGTGAGCTTGTTCGGTAAATTCATATTTATCTCCTTTCATCTCACGGCTCTGCCGTGCAAATCGTAATCGAGCGTTTTTTCAATTATAACGGTAACAAATTCGCCGGGCTGTATTCTCTTTGCGCCGACTGGATTTGTAAAAAACACCTTTGTGTCGATGTCCGGCGCATCGCCCTGCCCGCGCCCGTAATATATCTCGGCGACCTGATCGTATGCCTCAACGAGCACTCGCAGCTTTTTGCCGATATATTTTTCATTCTTTTCGGCGACGATATGCATCTGCTCTTTCATTATTATATCGTATCTGTCCTGCTTTGTCTGCTCGTCGATCTGATTTGGCATATCGTACGCGGGAGTGTCCTCCTCGCGCGAATATGTAAACGCTCCGAGCCTGTCGAATTTTGTTTCCTTTACGAACTCGCACAGCTCGTTAAAGTCCTCCTCCGTTTCACCGGGGAAGCCGACTATCAGCGTCGTGCGCAGAGTGATATCCGGTATCGCCGCGCGAACGCGCGCTATCGTGTCGCGGATCATCGCGCTGTCGCCGTGGCGATTCATCGCGCGAAGCACTTTGTCGCTGATATGCTGCACGGGCAGATCGAGATATTTGACTATCCTCGGGTTGTCGCGCATCTCGGTGATAAGCTCGTCGGTTATTTTGTCCGGGTAGCAGTAAAGCAGGCGCACCCACGGGATCTTTGTCTCTTCGGTTATCTTTCGCGCGAGCTCGGCGAGCTTGTACTCGCCGTAAAGGTCGAGCCCATAGCGTGACGTATCCTGCGCTATGATATTGAGTTCCTTCACGCCGAGAGCTTCAAGATCTTTCGCCTCGGCGATAATGTCCTCCATCGGACGCGAGCGGAAACCGCCGCGAATAAGCGGTATCGCGCAATAAGTACATCTGTTGTCGCATCCTTCGGCGATTTTCAGATACGCTGTATATTCCGGCGTCGTAACGACGCGCTCGCCGCCGAGCAGCGACTTCTCCTTGTCGAAGTAATCGGAAAATTTATTCTTTTTAAGCACGCTCTCGACAGCCTCGACTATCTTCGCCTCGCCGCCGATGCCTACGACGGCGTCGACCTCCGGTATCTCTTTGAATATCTCGTCCTTGTACCTCTCGGCGAGGCATCCGGTAACGATTATCGCTTTGAGACGTCTGTGCTTTTTCAGCCACGCCACGTCGAGAATATTGTCGATGGACTCGCGCTTCGCGCTCTCGATAAACGCGCAGGTGTTCACTATGATGACGTCGGCTTCCGTTTCATCGGGCGTGATCGCGTATCCCTCCGATGCGAGCCGCGCGAGCATAGTTTCGGTATCGACGAGATTTTTCGAGCAACCGAGCGAAACGAACCCGATCTTTATGTTTTTATCCATTTGTATATAATTTGCCTTTCACATTTTATACAATAGTATTATATCTGAAAATCAAGCAGCTGTCGGCACTTTACGACTTTGTAAAAGTCGTGCCGTCTTTTGTATCGATGAGCGTTATTCCCTTTTCGGCAAGAGACGCGCGGATCGCGTCGGCGCGTGCGTAATCCTTATTTTTCTTCGCCGCGGCGCGCTCCGCGATGAGATCCGTGATCCATTTATCAGCGTCATCAATTTCAGGCGCCGGCGCGGAGTTCAGTTTTTCAGCCGCTTCGAGCAGTCCGAGAGACAGCACTTTGTCAAGCTCGCCGACGATGGCACGCTTCGTCGCGTCGGAGACGCTGTCTTTGAGAGCGTCGTAGAGGACGGTCAGTCCGAGCGACGTGTTGAGGTCCATTCCGACCTTTTCGATGAATTTTTGCCTGTACTCATCCACTTTTGCCGCGTCGACGTCGCCGCCGTTTTCGAGCTTGGCGACTCGCTTTACCAGTTTATCGTATGCCGCCGACGCATTGTCGAGCGCATCATAGCTGAAATTGAGCGGCTTGCGGTAATGCGACTGCAAGCAGAAAAGTCTGTACGCAAGCGGATCGTATCCCTTTTCTTTAAGAACGGATACAGTCAGTATCGCGCCCTTGGATTTTGACATTTTACCCGTTTCGTCGTTGAGGTGCTGAACATGGAACCAGTAGTTGCACCATTTGTGGCCGAGATACGCCTCGCTTTGCGCTATTTCGTTTGTGTGGTGCGGGAAAATATTATCGACGCCGCCGCAGTGTATATCGAGGTGCTCGCCGAGATACTTCATTGAGATGCCCGAGCACTCAATGTGCCAGCCGGGATATCCGAGCCCCCACGGGCTGTCCCATTTGAGCTCCTGATCTTCGAATTTCGACTTTGTGAACCAAAGCACGAAGTCCGCCTTGTTGCGCTTGTTCGTATCTTCGTCGACGTCATCTCTGACGCCGACCATAAGCTCGTCGGTGCTGTGTCCCGACAGCGCATAGTAATCCTTGACCTTCGACGTGTCAAAATACACGTTTCCGCCCGCAATATAGCCAAATCCTTTGTCGATAAGCCCGCCCACAAGCGTTATAAATTCGTCGATGCAGCCCGTCGCCGGCTGAACGATATCGGGGTATTTGATATTGACTTTCGCGCAGTCGTCGAAGAACGCCTTTTCGTAAAACTTCGCTATCTCCATAACGGTCTTGTGCTCGCGCTTCGCGCCGGCAACCATTTTGTCCTCGCCCGTGTCGCCGTCGCTCGACAGATGCCCTACGTCCGTCACGTTCATCACGCGCGTTACGTCGTAGCCCGAGAAGCGCAGGAATTTTTCGAGCACGTCCTCCATTATATATGTGCGGATGTTGCCGATGTGCGCGTAGTGGTATACGGTCGGACCGCAGGTGTACATTTTCACCTTGCCCGGCTCGTTCGGCACGAACTCATCTATTTGTTTTGATAATGTATTATAAAGCTTCATATTTCCTCCGAAAGCGATATTTCCTATTCCCGACTATATTTTATCACACTTCCCCGCATTTGTAAAGAGATTTCGGCACACGCGGTGAAAATATTGACTTTGCGCGGCGCGTATGATAAAATAATATTGCACTAATGCGAGAAAAATTCCCGCTAAAAACGACTAATTATTGAAAACAAAATTGCGGAGGATAATTATGAAAACATCGCGCATTTTATCATTGATACTCATACTTGCATTCATATTTGTGCTTGCGTCGTGCGGATCGGAAAATGTCAGCACCTCGCAGACCGAGCCGAGCGCTGCGGAACAGCCGCCGACAGTCGAGAAATTCGACATTTATTATAACGAAGAGATGAACGTCGGCGAGACGCAGAAGATCACATTTGACGTTGTTTTGTCTGGACAGTGGCCCGACATAATCGAAGAATGTCCGTTCAAATCGTCCGATGAGAGCGTGCTTGTCATCGACAAAGACGGCAATGCGACGGCGCTGTCCGCCGGCACGGTGACAGTAACCGTAAGCTATCAAACGGCGCAAAAATCGGTCGAAATAACCGTGTGCGGCTTTGTGCAGCGCCCGAACGATCCGTACGTCAAAAAGCCGATCATATACCTCTACCCAACCGAGCCGACAGATGTAACGGTCACGTATTTTAACAGTGACGATCTCATCACCACATACCCAAAATACAACGGCGCGTGGCGCGTTTCAGCCGTTCCCGACGGCACGCTGACGGACGAAAACGGACGGCAGTATTACGCGCTGTTCTTCGACGAGGCGAGGACGTACACCGTCGACTTTAAGACGGGCTTTTACGTCACCGCCGAGGACGCTATCCCGTTCCTTGAAGAAAAGCTCGCTCTGCTCGGACTAAACGAGCGCGAAGCAGACGAGTTTATCATGTTCTGGCTGCCGGTGCTCGAACAAAACGGACAGAGCGTCGTTTACTTTGAGCAGACGGCGGAGCGCGAGGCGGAATGCCCACTCGACGTCTCGCCTACGCCCGACAGCGTGCTCCGCGTGATAATACATATAAAGAAAGTCGACGCTCCCGTCGATATGGTCGAGCAGACGCTCGCCCCCTTCGAACGGACCGGCTTTACCCTCGTCGAATGGGGCGGCACAATGTATTGAAAAATCAAGCGTTCATCGCAAAAATCAGATATTATACATATGTATTATATATAAAAAATCACCGCCGCAGCGGTGATTTTTTATATATGAAGATTTACGCCTTGTATTTTTCTGCCGCTTTGATCCACGCTTTTATCCTGTCGGTCTTTCCCGCCTCAAACGCGTATGCGCCGATCTGCGTCCTTACTGCGCAAGCGCCGGCTTTAAGCGAGTCCTCGATGAAAACGGATATCTGCTCATCGCTCATTTTTACGATATTGAACGCATAGCATAGCCAGTCGAACTCGTTATAAGACTTTCCTATCCACGGCGTCATATCGGAAAGAGAAAGGTCGGGAGATACGGACGGCTGAAAATGATTTATATGCGCCTCTTTGAGATATCCGAGATGAGCGGGTTTCATCCCTTCGCAGTGAAGGAAGAACCTCCGCGGCGTGTCGAGCGTCGTCGTGTCGCCGAATGTGTACCAATGCGGAATAACAAATTCATCAAACATCTGCGGCGGAATAAGCGCCGCAAAATCGTCGCATATCGAATAGGCGTAATCGTTTATCTTACCGCCGCTTTTCAGTCTTGCAAAATTTGCGCACTTACCCGCGCCTATAGCGATGAGGTTCAGCAACTCTACGCATTTTTCCGGCTCATCGTATATGTCGCAATAAAAATCGGAGCCGCGCATCAATACCGCCGTTGTAACAGGTCCCTCATAACCAAAGCCGGTGAAAGCGGAAACGTTTTCCTCGGGAAAACGCCGCCCGAGATATTCGCACATTTCATAGAGGTCGTTTGCTTCTTTCATATTCTCGTAGTTGAAGTTCTCCGCCTTTTTCGCAAGCGCGAGCGCCTCGTCGATGTCAGAAGCAAACGGGTGTACGTTCGGCTCGCCGTTTTGCCGCATATCTAGCTTGCCTCCGAGCGCTACAAGGTGCATATATGATATCGGGTGCGGCGCGACTCTGTTCATAGGGAGCATTTCTCCGAACTCCGAATAAAACTTTTCTTTTGCCTTCTCCCATGCGTCTGCGCAAGCGACCTTATCTGTTATGAATTGCAGCATATCCGTTTCTCCGAGATACGGCACAACATCGGGATATATCTCCACTTTTATCGATACTTCTTTTCCGTTATATGTATACATATATTTCTCCAAAACATTTTTCTGTAATGATTATATCAAACAATAAATAATTTGTCCATACTAAACGAAAAATCCCCAAAAAAATCACCGCTCTTATCGAGCGGCGATTCTTTTGCGCCGATTAAGTTGAGCTGTGATCATCCGAACGCCAGCCCCACGTGGTCACTGCGTCGTTGCCGTCGGGAACGGAGAGCTTTCCTCGCGCGACGAGGTCTTCCATTAAAATAGCCATTATATCCAGACTATAAATGTTTGTCGCTATATCGGCGCATTGATCTTTGACCGACGCAGGCGAATGCTCAATTAACATTTTTGTCGCCATAGTCGTAATTTCTTTTATCAAAACGCAAACCTTTTCGCTGACGGGTGAAAGCATTTCGATAAGTTCATCAAACGAACTCTTTTTGAAAACGGGGAAATTTGCGTGATAATTTTCGCCGTCGCTCGTGATATAGCCGTTTTCGATGAGATACGGGGCGTTTTCATTGTCGTTTATCGGTGCTTCCTTTATCGCGTTATGCATCGCCATTTGTTTATCGCTCCAATTTCCGACGCTAAAAAAGTTCGGTCTGCCGAAAACGTTGTACCCCACAAGAGCATAAAAAATTTTATTATCATCGAAGTTGGTTCCCAGCGTGATGCCCCTGAAATGATCCTTTGACCAATCCCTTTCATAACCGTGGATATACCCGTGCCCGCCAAGTGGGAGCTTCGGCATTGGTTTATCGGGGCTTGCTTTTTTATATCCCTCGACAAATGCGAGATTCAGCGCCATTATCATAAGGCGGTTGTCGTCAGCGTCTTTCCATGAAAAGTCGAGCGCGCGAATCTTCGGCAAAAGCGATCTCACGTCATCAAACGCTTTATCTGAGGCGGCGGGATACATATCCTTTGTCTTTTTCCAAAGTTCCGTTTCGTACGCTTCGGTGATTATAACGATATTTGTCTGATATTTGTCGCCGTCCTTTTTGATTATGCCTGCCGTTTCGAGAATGTCGAGTTCGTCCTCGATATACGGCATTGCGACTCCCGTTTCAAGAGACAGCTCGCGCGCCGTCATCGGCGTATAGTACGCCGCAAGAACTATCGCGCCTGGGAGCTTGCGATTTTGGAAAAGTCCGGAGTAGTAGTTATAATCTCCCCAAAAGTTTAATGAAAACGTGCCGGGATTATATGATTTTTCGCCTAAATTTCTTTCCATACCGATACCTTCTTTAAGTAGTTTTCTTGTTTTGAAAAGGTGATATTTCACCATTTCGATGCTGATATTTTTTTCTTTTGCGATCTCGGAGCAGCTCATATTTTTGACATAGTACATCACGCTGACCTCGCGGTGCGTCTTTGAGAGAAGCGACAGCTCGCGGCGCAAGCGGTAAATTTCTTCGTTTTGCTCCTCGCGTTCCGCCATTTCTTCTTCAAATGACTGCGCGGAAACATAAACGCCGAAACCATCGGAATTTTCGGGCATTTGCGCCTCGGCGCGTGCAATAATATTCTCGCGGCGAATGAATTTCTTGAACGTGTTTTCTGCTACGCGCCAAGCATAAGCCCAGAACGCGCCGTCGTCGCGTATTTTTTCGGCACTGCCGAGAATTTCGACAATTATCTCGCCGCAAAGGTCGTCCACCTTGTCTTTGTCGTAAAGGCGGGCGAACGCAAAGCCATATATTGAAGTGAGATTTTCGGATATGAGTGACGATGCGTGTTTTCTGTCCATAATGCTGCTCCCGTGATGCGTTTTTGAAAGCTTTCGTTTATATAGTATCGGTCAATGCCTGTCGGTTAATCGGTTTTGAAAAAAACTCAAAAATTCCCCGCTTCCGCGGGGAATTTTTATGATAGCCTTCCCTTGACGGGGAAGGGGGACCGCTTGCGGTGGATGAGGAGATACACCATTAAAACATGGCTGTACGTTATCTCCTCATCCGTCAACTCATTTCATTCGTTGACACCTTCCCCGTCAGGGGAAGGCTTTTTGACGCGGGGAATTTTTATATTGATCTTACGCTTTCGGTCCTGCGTTTACGATGTTTTCGGGCATGGAGGTGTACTTTTTGAAGTTCTCTTGGAATTTCTTTGCAAGCTCCTTTGCCGAAGCTTCGTAAGCGGCTTTGTCTGTCCAAACGTTTCTCGGGTCGAGTATCTCGCTCGGAACTTCGGGGCAGGACTCTGGAACGTTTACGTTGAATATCGGATCGAGGTGGTATTTCACCTTTTCAAGCTCTCCGGAGAGCGCCGCCGTGACCATGGCGCGCGTGTATTTGAGCTTCATTCTCGGTACCGTGCCCGCCTTGCCGCCGCACCAACCGGTGTTGACAAGGTAGACCTTCGCGCCCGTCTTTTTGAGCTTCTCGCCGAGCATCGTCGCATAAACGCTTGCGTCGAGTGGGAAGAACGGCGCGCCGAACAGCGTCGAGAACGTCGTAACGGGCTCTGTTATGCCGCGCTCCGTGCCGGCAAGCTTTGACGTGTATCCGGAAACGAAATGGTACATTGCCATATCGTCGTCGAGCTTTGAGATCGGGGGCAGAACGCCGAACGCGTCAGCCGTCAGGAATATGACAGTCTTTGGCTGACCGCCGACTCCCGGTATCTGCGCGTTTGCGATGTAATCGACGGGGTAACCCGCGCGTGTGTTTTCCGTGAGTGAGCCGTCGTCGTAGTTCGGGACTCCGTTTTCGTCAAGGATGACGTTTTCAAGCAGCGTTCCGAATTTGATCGCGCCGTAAATTTCGGGCTCGTGCTCTGCCGAAAGGTTTATGCACTTCGCATAGCAGCCGCCCTCGATGTTGAACACGCCGTCGTCCGACCAGCCGTGCTCGTCGTCGCCGATGAGCTTGCGGTTCGGGTCTGCGGAAAGCGTCGTCTTGCCCGTGCCGGAAAGTCCGAAGAACACGGCGGAGTCTCCGTCCTTGCCGATGTTCGCCGAGCAGTGCATCGAAAGGATGCCTTTCTTCGGGAGAACGTAGTTCATAACCGAGAACACGCTCTTCTTTATCTCACCGGCGTACTGCGAGCCGGCGATAAGCACGAGGTGCGCCTCGTAGTCGATGCCGATGAACGCCTCGCTGTGCGTGCCGTCACCTCGGGTATGCATTTAAATCCCGGAGCGGCGATGATCGTGAAATCCGGCTTGTAGTTTTCGAGCTCTTCCCCCGTCGGACGGATGAGCAGCTGATGAATGAACATATTCTGCGACGCAAGCTCGTTTACGATGCGGAAGCACTGCGTGTACTTTTTGTCAGCGCCCGCAAAGCCGTCAAATACGTAAAGCTCTTTGTTCTGCAAATACGCGAGCATCTTTGCGTGGATCGCGTCGAATTTTTCCTTTGAGATAGGTCTGTTGATCTTGCCCCATGATATGTCGTCATGGATAGTCGGCGTGTCGACTATGTATTTGTCGTCGGGGGAGCGCCCCGTGTACTTTCCTGTGTTTACCGAAAGAGCGCCGGTGCTGCTGAGCGTGCCTTCTCCTCTTTCAAGCGCTTTTTTTACGAGAAACGGTACCGACGCGTTGCGGACGATCTTTCCGTCGCCGCCGATGCCGAGTTCAATAGGTTTAAGTTCTGTCATAAAAAATTCCTCCCATTATAACAGCATTATGCTTTAATACCATTATACCATAATTTATTAAAAAAATAAATCATTTTTATAAAAAATTTTTAAATTTTATGCCCGTCACGGCAACATTTCGCACGGCACACTTATGATATTGACTTTTCCGATATGAGCGGATATAATTAAAATATAATAACGCTTTCGAGGTGGAAAATGTACAAAAAGATCTGTAAGATTTCGGGTGATTGGAAACTCTATTACGCGAAAAACAGCGACTGCATGGGCTATGCGGATAAAATATCGTCTGTCGACGAGCTCGCCGCGCGCGGACTTACGCCGACGGCGGCGACCGTGCCGGGCAGCTTCGTGCTCGATCTATATAACGCGGGAAAGATACCCGATCCGTTTTTCGGCGACAACGCACTGAAACTTCAATATCTCGAAGCGATGCACGTCTGGTACGCCGTCGATTTCGACGCAGACTTTGACGAGGACAGCGGGCTTTTGTTCGAAGGACTCGACACGATAGCCGACGTGTATCTCGACGGCGAACACATCCTCCGCGCCGAAAATATGTTCATACCGCACAGCGCCGCCGCCAAAGGAAAGGGGCATCATTCGCTGCTGATACATTTTTCACCCGTCGTGATAGAGGCAAGAAAACATCGCTCGACGGCGGCGTCGAACGCGCTGTGGTACAATTATCAAAATCTCTACATCAGAAAATCGGCGCATATGTACGGCTGGGACATCATGCCGCGCATCGTCTCATGCGGCGTCTGGAAACCGATATTCATCACGCGGAAAAAGCATGATTCAATCAACGACGTATACGTTTACACCATATATACAAAGCCGAAAGAAAACATTGCGAAAATACGCATTTTCTTCGACATATCCATCTCCGACGACCTTGTTCAGAAGTACACGTTCCGATTCTCGGGAAAATGCGGCGACAGCACTTTTTGCGAGGAGATAACGCCGTGGGGCGAGCAGTACGGGCGGCTCGCGTTTGAGATCGAGAACGCGAAGCTGTGGTGGCCGCGCGGCTACGGCGAGCCGAACCTCTACGACTGCAAAGCGGAGCTGCTGCTCGGCGGCAAAGTGCTCGACACATATAAAATGAAGATAGGTCTGCGCACCGTCGAACTTTTGCGCTCGGAGAGCGTAAAAGACGGCGAGGGGCAATTTTTGTTCAAGATCAACGGCGTGCCCGTATTCTGGCGCGGTGTGAACTGGTCTCCGCTCTCGCCGTTCCCGAGCGAAAACGAAAAGCGCCTTGACGAAGGGCTGTCATATCTTTGGCAGACAGGCTCTGACTGCGTCAGAATGTGGGGCGGCGGAATATACGAGGACGACGCGTTCTTCGACTTCTGCGACAGCCACGGCATAATGGTATGGCAGGACTTTATGATGGCGTGCGCCGTGTACCCGCAGGACGATACGTTCAAAAATATACTCGAAAAAGAGGTAGTAT
>CAJONA010000037.1:10025-14558 GCA_905235755.1 uncultured Clostridia bacterium | reverse complement strand
CTTTTGAGCGTATTAATAAGCTTCATATTGTCGCGCTGATGCAGACCTATAGACGGCTCGTCGAGAATATAGATCACTCCCATAAGCGAGCTTCCGATCTGTGTGGCAAGTCTTATTCTCTGAGCTTCACCGCCGGAAAGCGAACCCGATTTTCTCGCAAGCGTAAGATATTCAAGACCGACCGAAACAAGAAAATCAAGCCTTGCCCTGATCTCCTTAAGAATCTCGCTTGCTATCTTGTTTTCGGTTTCAGTCAGCTCGAGACCGTTTATGAAATCAAGCGCGTCGCTGACCGAGAGCGAGCAAAACTCAAAAATGTTTTTCCCGCCGACGGTCACGGCAAGTATCTCCTTATTGAGTCTGCCGCCGCCGCATTCGGGACAGGGGATATTGTCTGCAAACTGAGCATAATACTCGTCGCCCCACTGCTCCATCCTCTGCTTTATCATGCCCATAACGCCGTCAAACGTGACCGTCTGATGAGAGGCGCGTCTATCGAAGTATCTTACAACGTCGTACAGCTTGTCCTCGTCGCCGTGCATAAGCACGTCAAAAGCCTTGGGTTTGAACTTTCTGATCGGCGTGTCGAGCGTGAATCCGTAATTTTTTCCGACGGCGGCGAAAAGCGGACCGTTCCATGTGCCGTCGTCAAGGCTCTTGAAGCCGTTTACCTTGATCGCGCCCTGTCTGAGAGAAAGGTTTTTATCCGGTATTATTTTATCCGCCGAAAGCTCTGTCTTTTCTCCGAGTCCCGAACAGCAGGCGCAGGCGCCGAGAGGGTTGTTGAACGAGAACATCCTCGGCTCAAGCTCGCTGAACGATATTCCGTGCTCCTCGCAGGCGAAATTGAGCGAAAAATCCATTTCATATTCTTCGTCGCCCATTACGAGCACTTTCAGATCGCCGTCGCTGAGTCTGAACGCCGTCTCAACAGAGTCGGAAAGTCTCGATCTTATGCCGTCTCTCATAACAAGACGGTCGACCACGACGTCTATCGTATGCTTGTAGTTTTTGTCGAGAAATATATCCTCGGTGAGATCATACATATTGCCGTCCGCGCGTACTCTCGCAAAGCCGCTCTTTCTCGCCTCGTCGAGGACTTTTACGTGTGTTCCCTTCTTAGCTTTTACCACGGGAGACAGCACGATAAATCTCGTTCCCTCGGGGAGAGCGGTTATCCTGTCGATAACACCGTCCACCGTCTGTTTTCTGATCTCTTTACCGCAGACCGGACAGTGCGGAACGCCTATCCTCGCGTAAAGCAGTCTTAAATAATCGTATATTTCGGTGACAGTTCCAACCGTCGAGCGCGGGTTCTTGGAGGTCGTCTTCTGATCTATCGAGATAGCGGGAGAAAGACCTTCGATAAGGTCAACGTCCGGCTTATCGAGCTGTCCGAGAAACATTCTCGCGTAAGACGAGAGCGACTCGACAAAACGCCTGTGTCCCTCGGCATACAGGGTATCGAAGGCGAGCGACGATTTTCCCGAGCCTGAAAGACCCGTGAGAACCGTCAGCTTGTCCCTCGGTATTTCGAGAGATATATTCTTTAAATTGTTGACTCTTGCGCCTTTTATAACTATTGATTTATTTGCCATTTTCTAAATTTCAAGCTCCATTAATTTTTCGGTCGTCTTTTCTATATCCTCGCTCATTCCGCTTCCGATAAAGGTTATATATCCCTTTTCGCTGCTGTTGGCGGCGAGTCCGCTCTCGGTGAGCCTTCTCGAAAGCTCCTTTGCTATGCCGAGATTTCCGTCAAAGAGCGTGATGCCCTCTCCTGCGACTTCCGATATTATCCGCTTTGCAAAGGGATAATGCGTGCATCCGAGAACTATTGCCTTTGTTCTTCCGGTTATCACGGGCTTTAATCTGCCCTCAAGATATGCCCTGAGTTCTTCTCCGTCGGTCTCTCCGCGTTCGATAAATTCCATAAGTCCCGGGCAAGGAAGAGGCACAATGTCAGCCATATCCTTGTATTTATCGCACAGAGATCTGAATTTTTCCTCAGCAAGCGTCATTTCGGTCGCCATGACAATTATCTCACCTCCCGGAAATGCGGTAACGGCAGGCTTGACCGCGGGCTCCGCGCCGATTATCGGCAAAAAGGGATAATACGCTCTAAGCACCTTTGCGGAGGCGCTTGTCGCCGTATTGCAGGCGATGACTATCGCTTTCACACGCCTGAACATCAGTTTTTCGGCGCATGCAAGCGACAGCCTTCTGACCTCGTCGGCGCTTTTTGAGCCGTATGGTGCGTTCTCATGGTCGCCGTAAAATATGAATTTTTCGTTCGGCAAAAGAGCCGTCAGCTTTTTCAGCGTGCTGAGACCGCCGAGTCCGGAGTCGAATACGCCGACCGGCTGATCGGAGGAAAGATGATAAGTTATCATAATTATCGCTCTCTGATTAATCTTCTTTTTTGAGCAGCTTTATCCTGTCGCGCAGTTCGGCAGCCTTTTCAAAGTCAAGCCGCTCTGCCGCCTCGTACATCTGCTTTTCGAGCTCCGGTATGGATTCGGGAAGCGCAGCTCTGCGGTCGCGGCGGGCGTCCTTCTTTTTGGCGCCCTTGGTGTCTCTGTCCTTTTCTCCGAGGTCGATCAGCTCTCTGACGGGCTTTATTATGGTTTGAGGTGTGATGCCGTGTTCGGTGTTGAAGGCTATCTGGAAGCTTCTTCTGCGCTCGGTCTCGTCTATCGCCGCCTTCATTGATCTTGTTATGCTGTCGGCGTACATTATGACGGTGCCGTGCTCGTTGCGCGCGGCGCGGCCGATCGTCTGTATCAGCGACGTGTCGGACCTGAGAAAGCCCTCTTTGTCCGCGTCGAGTATAGCCACCAGCGACACTTCCGGTATGTCGAGCCCTTCGCGGAGCAGGTTGATCCCGACGAGCACGTCGTACACGCCGATACGGAGATCGCGGATGAGCGTCTGACGTTCGAGCGTTTCGACGTTGTGGTGTATATATCTTACTTTTATTTCATTCAGTTCCAAATATTCGCAAAGATCCTCCGCCATTTTCTTTGTGAGCGTCGTCACGAGCACTCTTTCGCCGCGTTCGGCGCGGACGCGTATCTCGCCCATGAGGTCGTCGACCTGCCCGTCGACGGGGCGCACCTCGACCATCGGATCGGGAAGCCCTGTCGGGCGGATTATCTGCTCGACGCACTGAGTCGAATGAGACGTCTCATATTCCGCGGGCGTCGCGGAAACGAATATCACCTGATTCAATTTTCTTTCGAATTCGTCGAAGAACAGCGGTCTGTTGTCAAATGCCGACGGAAGTCTGAATCCGTATTCGATGAGATTCGTCTTTCTCGCTCTGTCTCCGCCGCTCATGCCGCGCACCTGCGGCAGTGTAACGTGCGACTCGTCGATGAACATCAAAAAGTCGTCGGGAAAGTAGTCGAGAAGCGTGTACGGCGTCGAGCCCGCCGGCCTGCCGGCAAGCACGCGCGAATAGTTTTCGACGCCGGAGCAAAAGCCGATCTCGCGCAGCATTTCGAGGTCGTATTTTGTGCGTTCCTCGATGCGCTGCGCCTCGATAAGACGGTTGTTTGCGCGGAAAAATTCCGCGCGCTCGACCATTTCGTCATAGATATTGTTCAGCGCCGCCTCGCGCTTTTCGGGAGATGTCGTATAGTGCGAAGCGGGGTATATCGCCGCGTAGGAAAGGCGCGCCTTCACCTCGCCCGTCAGTGTGTCCACCTCGGTGATGCGGTCTATTTCGTCGCCGAAAAATTCAACTCTGACGGCGGTTTTCGATGAAGCGGGCATGATGTCGAGCGTGTCGCCGCGCACACGGAATTTGTCGCGCGTCAGCGCCATATCGTTGCGCGAATAATTTATCGAGATGAGCTTGTCTATGACTTTTTCGCGGCGCACCTGCATACCCTCGCGGAGCGAGAGCACGAGCGCCTGATACTCCTCGGGATCGCCGAGCGAATATATGCACGACACGCTGGCGACGATTATGACGTCGCGCCGTTCGAAGAGCGCCGACGTCGCGCTGTGGCGAAGCCTGTCTATCTCGTCGTTTATCAGCGCGTCTTTTTCGATGTATAAGTCTTTGCCCGGTATATATGATTCGGGCTGATAGTAGTCGTAGTACGAGACGAAGTATTCGACGGCGTTTTCGGGGAAGAACTCGCGGAACTCGGAGCAGAGCTGCGCCGCGAGCGTTTTGTTGTGCGCGAGCACAAGCGTCGGGCGGTTTACGTTTTTTATTATGTTCGCCATCGTGAACGTCTTGCCCGAGCCCGTAACGCCGACAAGCGACTGCATCCTGTCGCCGCGCAAAACGCCTTCGGAAAGCGCCTCTATCGCCTGCGGCTGATCGCCCGTCGGCTCGTAAGCCGAATGTAAAATGAATTTGTTTTCTTTCATATCCTCTTTAAAATATCTATATATGAGTTATCCGCGACGATTATATGCGCGTCAAGCGATATGCCGAGCAGGGAAAATATCTTTTGCATTTCTGCCGTCGTGTGTATGTCGTCGGACGACGGGAGCGCTATCCCGCCCGGGTGATTG
>CAJONA010000037.1:0-10009 GCA_905235755.1 uncultured Clostridia bacterium | reverse complement strand
TGAAGCCCGCGCGCTTGAAAAGCGCGATCTCGGCAAGACGGCGCGTCTCGAGCTTCGCCGAATTGACGCTGCCCTCGTATACTTTTACGCAGTCTATCATATTGCGCTTGTTGTCGAGCAGAAGCATAAGCACCGTTTCCACCGATACGCCGATGTACTTGCGCACGAAAAACTCTCCCATATCGGCGAGCGTCTCGAATTTCGTCGTTGAGGCGCTTTTCTCGGACGCATATTTGCGGAACAGCTCCGGCATCAGCTTTATCAGCGTCGCCGAATGCGCGCTTATGCCGGGCACTGTCAACAGCTCGTCGTAGCTTGCGTCGAAAACGCCGGCGAGCGAGCCGAATTTGTTGATGAGCGCGTGCGCTATATCGTTTGTGTCGCGCTGAGGTATCGAATAAAACAGCAGCAGTTCAAGCGCGTTGTGCGGTTGAAAATGATCGAGCCCTTCGGCGCGAAAGCGCTCTTTTGTCCGCTCGCGGTGGTCGGCGTGTATATTCGATTTTGATTTATTGTCGCCGCACGTCTTTTCTTTTGCCATCCGCCGCCCCTTCTTCCATAAAAAATTGCATATATACGATCATTCTACCACATATTTGAATTTATTTCAATAAATCGAACAAAGTTTTTAAATTTTATATAAATTATTTGTAATAATTTATTATTTAATTGTCCTTCGTCGCAAAAACTATTGAAAATCATATAAAAGTATGATATTATAAAAACAATAACATGGGAAAATGTTTGCAATGAAAAAAACGGAAAAACAATGCGTAAGATCAAAGAAACTTTAAAAAAAGTCGGAAACGTACTTAACAAATACGTTACGCGCACGCTGTGGATATTCCTGCTTTTAGCGGCGCTCTCTTTTGCCGTGCTTTTGATAATGAAAAGCAGCACCGAAACGGCTGATTTTTTCAACAATACGACGGGCAGGGCGATACGTTTGGTGCTGACGAGCATATTCAATGTTTTTCCGTTCTCGTTTACGGAGACGCTCGTGCTGCTCTCTCCCGCGCTCATCGTCTTGATATTCGGCATTATGATCGCAAAGGGCAAGCGCGGACTTGAATATGCGACGCGTTTTTTCTGCGCGCTTCTGTCGGTCGTCATAACGATATTTTCGGCGTTCGTTTTCGGATACGAGGCGTCGTACTACGGATCGAGCATCGAAGAAAACATCGGCTTCGAGCGTAACGACGTCTCCGTCGACGAACTCAAAGCGGCGGCGCTGATACTGCTCGAACGCGCCGAGGCGGAACTCGACAACGTCGAATATATAGAAAGCGGGAACTCGGTGCTGCCGTACCGTTTTTCGGAGCTGAGCGATAAGGTCAACGAGGCATATGCAAAATTCTGCAAGGAATACCCGTGCTATCAAAGCATGCATTCGCGGTTGAAGCCGGTGATACTGAGCGAGCCGTGGACATACACGCACATATCGGGGCTGTACTCGTTCTTCACGGGCGAGGCGAACATAAACGTCAATTACCCCGATTTCATCATTGTTTCGACGGCGGCGCACGAGATGTCGCATCAGCGCGGAATGGGGAAGGAAGAAGAGTGCGATTTCGCGTCGTTCCTCGTCTGCACGATGAGCGACGATCCTTATATACGATACTGCGGGTACCTTGAAAACTACCGTATGCTCGCGGACAAGCTGTACGGCGCCGACAGGGAAGCGTGGCGCGAGCTGCGCTCGCACGAGGACGACAGGATAACGGGCGAGCTGTCGGCGTTCTCATCGTTTTTTGAAAAATACCGCGAGAACGTCGCGGCGACTGTGAACGATGCGGTGAACAACGCATATATAAAGTCGCACAATCAGCCCGCCGGCATAAAAAGTTACGGTCTTGTGGCCGATCTGGTAGTCAATTACGTGCTCTACGGAGACTGAAACGGAGGAATTATGAAAAAGATATTTGTCGCTTTGACCGTGTTTATCCTTGCGGCACTGGTTTTGATAATACCGGGCGTCGCGGCGGATACGGAAACGAAAAACGGCGCGCGCATCTGCTTTGTCGCCGATACTTACGCCGTGCGCGGCTGCGCGAGCAATTCCTCGTATCTCGACAATATCATCAACGCGGCGTCGGACAAGGGATATAAAATAGCGGTTTTTTTCAAAACCGACGGAATGAAGTACGACGCCGACCTTATGTACGCGCTTTTGAAGCTCAACTCCGCAGGTTTTCTATACGGCATAACGGCGAGCGGCTCCGAGGACGTTGACGCGGCGGTGCAAACGGCGTGGATATATCAAAAATACATCACCAAAAGCGTGTCAAGGCTTGTGCTTGAAAGCCGCGACGAAGAGATCTTCGGCGACGAATTTGCGGTTTGCAAATATGACGTTTACACGAGCGATCCGGTATATATCGACTCGGAGCAGATATTCTGTCAAGGCGACGGCGTCGTCGCCGTCGAGGTGACTTGGCAGACGACGCCAGCGATAACCAGAATATTCAAAAGGGCGTCAAGCGGAGAATGCGATTTGATAACGCCGACGGCTGTCGGCTTTGCGAGATAACAGCGGAAGGGGAAGGACAGATGGACGAAAAGAAGAAGATACTTATAATCGAGGACGAAAAGAAGATATCGCAGGTGCTTGAAATAAACCTCATGATGTCGGGATACGTCTGCGACACGGCGTACGACGGCGAAGAAGGGTTGAAAAAGGCGAGAGAAGGCAATTTCGACCTCATACTGCTCGACATAATGCTTCCGAAGATGGATGGCTTCACGGTGTGCCGCGAGATCAGAAAAACGCTCGACACGCCGATAATAATAGTTACGGCGCGTGAGGACGAGGTAGACAAGATAACGGGGCTCGACCTCGGCGCGGACGACTACGTCACAAAGCCGTTTTCGCTCAAAGTTCTGCTCGCCAGAGTCAAGGCGAACATACGGCGCTTCTCGGGCGAGGTGGTGGAGACAAAATCCGAATTGCCGGACGGCGAGACGATAGTCATACGCGAACTCGTGATCGACCGCAAAAAATTCGCCGCGTACAAAAGCGGCAAGGAGATAGAGCTGTCGCGCAAGGAGTACGAGGTGCTGCTGTTTTTGGCGGCGCACCGCGGCGAGATATTTTCACGCGAGGCGCTCCTCGAAAAAGTGTGGGGATATGAGGGATTTTTCGGCGACATGAGAACGGTGGACGTTACGATGGCGCGTCTGCGCTCAAAGATCGAGGACAACCCCGCCGAGCCGCAATATATAATCACCAAACGCACAAAAGGATATTATATCGCATAACAAGGAGGAGCCGACGTGTATCGCGGACTTCATTTTAAAATTATTCTTATATTCGTAATTTTCACGATAACGGTCATGCTTTCGCTCGGCACGGTTATGATCGTCGGCGCGTTCAATTACTACAAGGAAGATTTTTCCACGAAAATGGCGAGCGCTTTCGGCGAGGGGAGCGAGCTTGTCGACGAGCTGACGTCGGCTCTCGGCGAGGACGATTCCGCCGTGCGTCAAAAGGAGATACTTCGCGCATACGCGACGTCGATCGGGCTAAGTCAATACCGCAATTTCTACATCATTTCCATGGACGGCACGTTCCTTGACGGCTCTGACGTCAAGATCATGGATCAGCTCGAGATAACGCCGAATATACTCGCCTCCATGCGCGGCGAGACGGGCGATTCGAGCCGCTTCGGCGCGGGATACATAGATTACTCGGTGTATCTTTCGAGCGGCGAAAACGAGTGCATCATCTACGTTATCGACAGTCAGCAGGACGCGCGCGACTTTATGACGATGGTGTTCAGCCTTATGGGACAAGCGCTTATCGTCGTAATGGTGCTGGCGATAGCGCTGTCGTTCTTCCTTTCGAAAGCGATAACGTCGCCGATACGCGAACTCACCGACATAGCGAAGAAGATCTCCGACGGAAATTACGAGGAGAGCGCTGATATAAAGGCGAACGACGAGATAGGCATACTCTCCGACACGATAAACAACATGAAGGACGTCATCAAGACGACGCTCGATCAAAAGACGAGCGAACAGCGTAAGTTTGAGACGCTGTTCGTGTATCTGTACGACGCGGTCATCGTTTTCGACAGACGCGGCTCGATGATGCATATCAACCGAATGGCGCGAAAGATATTCCATATGCCCAAGACGGGCACGGAGACGGTACTCGAACCGTTCAACTTTGCGCAGATGATAAAAATACTCGGCATAGATTACGAGGGCGCTTCAAAGGAATATACGGAAAAGAAAAACGTCGTTTTCCGCGACGTTATCCTCGATGAAAAAGCGTACGATATCACGTTCGCCGAGTTCAGATATGCCGACAAAAGCTCGGACGACAATGATAACTTCGGAATAATGTGCGTCATTCACGACAACACGGGACGGTATGAGCTCGACAAATCGCGCAGGGAGTTCGTCTCCGACGTTTCGCACGAGCTTCGCACGCCGCTGACGGCGATAAAGGGCGCGCTCGAAACGATAATCGAGTACCCCGACATCGACGTCGAGATAAGAAACAATTTCCTGAACATGGCGGTCGAGGAGTGCGACAGGATGACGCGCATCGTCGGCGACCTGCTCATTCTTTCGCGCCTTGACAGCAACCGCACGTCATGGAAGGTCGAAACGTTCGACGTGCCGTCATTCTTAAATCATTTGAAAGACGTAATGAGCGTAGACGCAAAAAATCACGACCAGACGCTGACGTGCGATTATGAGGACGACATACCGCAGATAACGGGCGACAGAGAAAAACTGCAGCAAGTGCTTATCAACATCGTATCCAATTCGATAAAATACACGAGCGACGGCGGCAAGATAGAGATAAAGGCGAAAAAGGAAAAAGACGGCGTCGTGATATGCGTCGCGGACAACGGCATGGGCATACCCGAGGAGGATCTGCCGCGCCTGTTTGAGCGTTTCTATCGCGTGGAAAAAGCGCGCACGTCGAACGCCGGCGGTTCGGGACTCGGACTTGCGATAGCGAAAGAGATAGTCGACGCGCACGGCGGAAACATTTGGGTGCAGAGCACCGTCGGCGTCGGCACCAAAATGTATCTGTTCTTGCCGTATGTGTCGAGCTTGGCATCGCAGCGCGACGAGGGCGGACGCTAAACAGCCTCAAAATCAAAAGAAGGGAGAGACGTATGAAAAAACACATTTATATTATCAAGATCGCGGCGATATGCGTTCTGCTTGTGATATTGGTCTGTCTTTCTCTTATTTATATGAACTCCTACCGAAGCGTCAAAGTCGTTTCTTTCACGGCCGATATGGACAGAATCGTCAGGGCGACGCGATACAAGGAGACATACGTCGATCTCATCAGCGACTCTCTCGTATCGCCGTATTTCATCGCGTTTTCGTCAGACGAAGAAAAGACGGGATTTTTCGGCGACGAAGCGTATCGGTATTACAAGGAGATAGAGGACGTCGTCTCGGCATTTGTCGGGCCTGACGCACACAAATACGAATCGGAGGAGGCGGCGTTCAAATATATCGCGTCGAACAACTTTATCTATATAAGATACCGATATGAATTGCCGACGTCGATATTATACTACATGCAAAATCCCGACCGTATAATCAACGATATAAGCGATGACGAATACGTTTACGATATGTTCATCGTTCCGACAAGCACCGGCGCCTACGCCGTCGTGCGCGATATGCGCGGCAATTACAGTCTGTACTATCCGGAGGAAGAGGTCAGGATTAACAAATCGAATTATTTGCCATATAATGTCTTTGACGGCGGTTTGAAATTTGAATTTGCATTCGAAAAAGACATCGATAATGCGCTCGTCTTAACGGGATTTAACGAAAAGATCAATATGTTTGAACTTTTCTTCCCGTCTGATATAACGGTGAACTCGGCAGTCGTTGAGACGGGCACCGCGCTCGACAATGCCACCGTCGGCAACGTGCTCCTTGCGCTCGGACTCAATCCAGAAAAGATATCGAGCCACGAGAGCGATGACGGCGTAACGTATTACGACGAGGGCGCGAATGTCAGAATAACGAACGACGGATGTATCGCATACTCGGCGCTCTCACTGCAATACGGAATAAGCCTTTCCGAGACGATCGGCTACGATTTGTCGGGAGAGAGCTACTCGTTGACAGACTGCGTGGGCGCGGCGCTCGTTTTGGCGCGCAAGATCGGACTGTACGACGGCTCCGATTTCATGTTTGCGTTGACGTGCGCCGAAATGGACGGCGAGAGAGCTGTGATCGAGTTTTCATACACTTATGACGGTATCACCGTCATGACTGACAATAATTACGCCGTGAGGATAGAAGTCACCGACGGCCATATCATATCTCTGACGTGCAGCTTTGCAAAGGCTCATCTGTATGACGGACAGACTACGTATACTCAGAACGAATGGAAAACGCGCGCGGCTGTGATAAACAGCGACGGTCCCATCGACATTTCATACGTCCATAAAATCAAGAACGGGCGTCTGTATCTTACGACCGTGGCTTTCTCAAAGGAGGACGCGAAATGAGCTGGAAGAATTTGACGTGGTTTGCGATAGCCGTTCTGATAATAATAAACTCAATATTTGCGATAACCGTTTTTATCGATTACAGAAATAACAATTATTACGACGCGTCGAGCATTTCCGAGATAACGGAGATACTGTCAAGCAGCGGGATAACGCTCGACAGCGAGAATTTTCCGACGAGAAGAGTATCCCTGCCGGTATATAATTTGCCGAATTCCTTTTATGCGCTCGGGCGCGCCGCCGACGCATTGACAGGCGAAAAAACGGAGACCTCCGGAAGCGCCTATACGGTCGAAGGCGACAGCGGAATTTTCACGCTGAACGGCGATTTTACGTTTGAGTACGTCGATATCTCTTACGATGGAATCGGCGACGAAGCCGGAGAAAAAGTCACCGACAAAGCCGAGCTGAAACAGCTGAGTTCAACTGCACTGTCATTTGTCGACGCAATGACCGCGGCGGCGAACGAGGAAAGCCGGCAATCCGCGGCGGATCTGTCATACGGCGTCGACGATGTTTATCGCATCGATGACGGCGTGTATACGGCGACGATATATGAATACATCGACACATATAAAACTGTAAATACGATAAACGTTGTCGTCGCGGCAGGAAAAGTTGTGTTTGCCGACGGGAGCATTATGTTCGCCCTGCCGACAAACAAGTATTCTGCGAACAACTACGAACTGTTCGGTATACTGATAAAGGAAAAACGCTATTTTGACAGCGCGGAAAACGCTGTTCCTATGACGATATCGTCTATCGAGTACATTTACGATATGTGCTTTGACGTTTTTGATAATATTTATCTCATACCGGCGTGCGCTATAACTTATACAGACGGAACGGTGCATATCTATGACATCGTTTCGTCAGATCTTATATCCGAATAACCTATTTACCGAGAGGAATCAAATGGAGAAATTAATCATTGACGGCGGGCGTCCGCTTAACGGAAGAATAAAGGTTGACGGAATGAAAAATGTCGCCAGCGCGGTGCTTTTTGCGAGCATTGTCACGCGCGGCGTGTGTACGATAGAAAATTTGCCGAATATAAAGGAAGTATCGGTCACTCTTGATATTTTGCGCACGATCGGCGCAAAGGTGAGCGTCATCGACGAAAGCACAGTCGTTCTCGACACGTCAAGCGTCGAGAACGTTCACGTCCCCGAGGAGCTGATAAGCAAGATACGCGCCTCTTACTATCTCGCGGGCGCAATGCTTGCGAGATTCAAAGAGACGGAAATGGGCTTTCCGGGCGGATGTGATTTCGGCAAGCGCCCGATAGACCAGCATATAAAGGCGTTCCGCGCGCTCGGCGCGGAAGCATATACGGACGGGGAACATATATCGGCAAGGGCGCCGCACGGCCTTACAGGCGCCGAGATATATTTTGACTGCGTTACTGTCGGCGGAACGATAAACGCCATGATCGCCGCTGTCGGCGCAGAGGGAATGACAGTCATAAACAATGCGGCGCGCGAGCCGCATATCGTCGACCTTGCGAACTTTCTCAATACGTGCGGCGCTCATATAAGCGGCGCCGGAACGAGCGTGATCAAGGTTCGCGGCGGCGAACTTCACGGCTGCACATACGATATAATCCCCGATATGCTTGAAGCGGGGACGTATATGGTCGCGGCGGCGGCGACGCACGGAAGCGTATACATAGACGGGATAATCCCGAAACATATTTCATCTATAAGCAAAAAGCTCATGGAAATGGGCGTGAATATAACTGAATTTGACGACGGTGTGCTCGTCAGCGCACCGAATGAACTGAAAAGCACGAATATCGAGACGATGCCGTATCCGGGATTTCCGACCGATATGCAGCCGCTTATGGCGGTGCTGATGTGTCTTGCAAAAGGCGTCGGAAGCATCAACGAAACGATATACGACGACCGCTTTCGTTATGTCGAGGAACTGAAACGAATGGGCGCTCATATAAATCTGCTGGGGAGCCGCCGCGCCGAGATCATCGGCGGCTATCCGCTGACGCCCGCAGCCGTCCGCGCTGTCGATCTGCGGGCGGGGGCGGCGATGACAGTCGCCGCGCTCGCTACTCCGGGGCGCACGGAGATCGACGATATATACCATTTGGAGCGCGGTTATTCCGATCTTGTCGGAAAACTGAAAAGCCTTGGCGCATCTATAAAAAAGATAGATTATACTAATTTATAAAATAAATAATACAGGAGTATAAAATGAGGGAGATAAGCGCTTTTGATGTGATCGGACCTATCATGGTCGGCCCGTCGAGTTCTCATACTGCGGGCGCTCTGAAAATAGCAAAAATAGCGAGCAAGCTCGCGCGCGGAAAAATAACGGGCGTAAAATTCCGCCTGTACGGCTCTTTCGCAAAAACGTACAGCGGACACGGCACCGACCGCGCGCTTTTGGCGGGAATACTCGGCATGGAGACTGACGATCCGAATATACGCAACTCGTTTGAAATAGCGAAGGAACGCGGCGTCGACTTTGCTTTTGAGCTCGATCAGAGCGACAGCTATTTTCATCCGAACACAGTCGAGATGACCGTAACGTACGACGGGGGCGAACTTTTTCTGCGCGGCTCGTCGCTCGGCGGCGGCGAGGTCGAGATAACGAACATCAACGGCACGGATATCAGCTTTTCGGGGCGGTATAACGCCATACTGATATATCAAAAGGACGTTCCGGGCGTCGTCGCATATATTTCGAAAATCTTCGAAATATACGGGATAAACATAGCGTTCATGCAGGTTTATCGCGACGGCGACAAGGCGTATTCGATAGTCGAGATCGACGGAACGCCGAGCGACGACTTTATAGCTGAGATCGAAAAAAATCAGGCGATAATATCGGCGAGATATTATCACATTGCGGGGTAGGGAAAGATGAATTTTATAAGCGGAAAAGCGCTGATCGAGATATGTAAAAAAGAAAACATCACCGTTAATCATCCTTTTCTGATATTGAGCCTTGATGAAAAGTATTGGGAAGCGCGGGATGATTTGCTTAGAAAAACCAACACCTCGCCTATTGCGTGGATACAAGGCCTTGAGAAGTATTTGCTCCAAAAAACTCAAGAACAGAACAATACGCAAACATTCTTATGGGAACCATATATTTTTGTCGCTTTGCGCAACCATCCAGAAATTGGACGTTTGTCAATCAAAGGATTTGTCAACAAGTGCCAAAGTTTTTCTTCGCGAAACTGCATCGATTTGTTTTCTTTTTTGTCGCCAAATCTTGATTGCTTCGCAGTGCGCGATGCGGTCGAAGAAACTGCCATTATCTGCATATTTTGCCGCTTGTTGCGAGACACCACTCCGTCTTATGATTATTTCTGGAAAACGTCAAACAAAATCGGAGTATTTGATTTAGAAACGGGCATAAATCATCCTTCAACTCCAGGAAAGATTATTTCAGGACATTTGCGCGTATGTGACTGGGGGTGCAAACTTGCATATGAATGGTTTGAACCTAAAGAAATCCCTTTCAATATGTTCACATTTGTCGAAGCC
>CAJONA010000036.1 GCA_905235755.1 uncultured Clostridia bacterium | reverse complement strand
ATGAATACGGTTTACGGTGAACGCCGCCTGCGGCAAACATCGTATACGCTCCCGTTATCTGATACAGCGTACAGCCGTCTGTCAACGCTCCGAGTGCGAGCGGCGCTTCCGCCATGTCGGATATCCACGAGCCGTTTTCGTTTCGTTTGCCGTCGACGAGCGTCGTTATTCCGAGTCCGCTGAGAAAAGAGAACGAGTTGTCAAGTCCGAGCTTTCGGAGAATACGCACCGAAACGGTGTTTATCGACGTTTCGAGAGCGTGATTTACATTGGTAAGCCCCGAATATACGCGCGGATTGTTCTGCGGCCACATGGCGTATCCGTCGTCGGTCTTTGTGAAAGAGACCGGCACGTCATCGAACACCGTCGCCCACGTTATCAGATCGCGGTCTATCGCAGGCGCGTAAACGCTGAGCGGCTTAATGACAGAACCCGGAGAGCGCGTAAGGCGCGTCGCATAATTGAGCGTCCTGTCCGATGTCTTTTCTCCTCGCGAGCCGACGATTCCGAGCAACGCGCCGCTGTGCGCGTCTATCATCACAGCCGCCGATTCAGGCGGCGTCAATATCGTCGAGGTGGGGAAGTTCGCATCGTTTTTGTAGACTTCTTCAAGCGCGGACTGTATCTTTTTGTTCTCGGTGGTGTATATTTTCAGTCCGCCGGAAAAGACGAGATTTGTCGCCGTCTTTTTGTCATAGCCGTATTTTTCGCAAAGGTCGCCTGTGACTTCGTCGATGACCGTCTCCTCGAACCAAGAAAAATGGCGCGCGGAGGACGTTCTTTCGTTTATATTCAATTCAAGCGGCTCGGCGACGGCCGCGGCATATTCGCCGTCTGTGATTTTGCCGAGTTCACGCATCCTTGCAAGCACAGTGTTGCGCCGCGATACGTTGTTTTCGGGGAATTTTACAGGATCGAATTTGTACGGATATTTTAATATCGCCGCAATGCTCGCGCCCTCGGAAAGTGTGAGCTCCGACGCGCTTTTTGAAAAAAAGTATTCCGCCGCCGTTTCTATCCCGTAGCATCCGTTTGAAAGATACACTGTGTTGAGATACGCTTCGAGTATATCGTCTTTTGCAAGCGACTTTTCGAGCTTTAACGCGCGCATTATCTCCGTCAGCTTTCTTTTGACCGTTATGCCGTCATCGCCAGTGATGTTTTTTATAAGCTGCTGTGTTATCGTCGAGCCGCCGTAGCTCGCTGAGTTCGGTTTTAAGAAACTTATTACAGCGCCCGCCGTGCGCCGCCAGTCGACGCCGCTGTGTTCGTAAAAGCGGTGGTCCTCGATAGACACGAACGCGTCTCTGACGTGGTCGGGCACGTTTTCAAGATCTGTCCAAATGCGGTTTTCAGAGCCGTGAAGGCGGAGCGTTTCGGCGTATTCACCGTTTTCATCTTTTGCGTACATTATGCTCGTCCGTCCCATCGCCGATATAAGCGTGTTGTAGTCTATATCGGCGTCGATACTCTGCGTCGCGTAAAAATAAAGCGCCGCGCCGCATATCAAAACGACCAAAAATGACGTGATCATTACGCCGACGACAGACAAAGCGATTATTTTTCCTGCTTTTTTCATACTATCCTCTTTAATTTGACTTATATGAATATTTTGGCGATATATGTCAACAATATAATAAAATTTAAATGGTAAAAGAGGCATAAATATGGAAAACAGTATAAAAACGCACGGTTTTTGCGGAATTATTTCCGCGGCTGCGATAGTTATGGCGGCGGTGTCGCTCATAGTCTCCCTCGGCATAAAAAGCGGCGTCGGACTGCCGACCGACGGCGCCGTAAGTGTCGTCGACACTGAAGAAGTTGTAGATGCGGCCGCTATCAGCGTTACGAACGGCGCGAAATACAGCGCCCGCATCGAAAACGGATACGTCGTCGTGCGCGACGCGGCGGGCGACCTTGTGAAAACGTTTGAAACGCCCGTGAAATTCATGACGAACGCGGACAGAGAATATTTTGAGCATGGCGCCGACATATATTCCGACGAGGAATTGGCGGCGCTTACCGATGACTTCGGCGGATAAAAAAGATGATTGCCTTCGGGCAATCATCTTTTTTGTTTTTTCATTTCAGCACGACGTTTTCGTCGCCGAGGATATCTTTCAGCAGATCGATCATCGCTTTTGCGGGTTCGACGTATATGACGTCGTTTTTTAAATATTCCTTTTTCGACGAGTCGTAAAAGACGGCCCCAACGGTGCCGTTAAAGATCGAGAGAAGCGTCTTCACTCGTTCGAATTCCTCGCCCTCCGCCTTTTTGACGCGTATGAACAGCGCGCGCGGCGAATTTTGCATTTTCGGTCTCGGCGGCTCTTTTTTGTCGTCTGCTCCCGGCGTTTTCTGTGCCTCGCCGTCGTTCTCCGGAGGCGTGAACGTTTCGGAGAGAAGCGTAAGCTTCTTGACGAGGAGCTTCGGCGCCTCGTTTTCCGTGTACGATATTTCGCCCGTCGCCGCTATCGGCATATCGACCGCGAGCATATATGAGTTCTCGGCGAGTATTTTCGGGAAAACGATCAGCTCTATCTCGCCGAATCTGTCCTCGACCGTTACAAACGCCATCGGATCGCCGCTTCGTGTCTGTTTTCCGACGCGTGACGTTATGATTCCTGCGACTGTAACGGTTTGTTTTTCCTTATATATCGGTTCGGGGTTGTTTTCGTCAAACGAAAGCAAAATGTCGCTTATGGGTACTGCGCCGAGGTGACGCGCGTGCGCCGCGTATTCGTCGGACGGGTGCCCTGAAAAATACATTCCCGTGCTTTCTTTTTCCTGACGGAGCTTTTCTTTCGGCGATATTTCATCCATCGGTGTAAAAACGTATTCTGTAGCCACATGATCGGACGGCGACGCGTCTGAAACGGAGAATATGTCGAGCTGGTCCTCGTCGCGGCCTTTCTTGCTTTGCACGAAAATGTCGATCACTTTTTCGTACTCCGTGAGGAGCATGCTCCTGTTTGTGCCGAGCGAGTCGAACGCGCCGCTCTTGATAAGCGCCTCTATCTGTCGCTTGTTGAGGTCGGACGAACTCATCCTCTCGACGAAATCGACAAACGATTTAAACGGCCCGTTAGCCTCGCGCTCGCGCGTCACGTCTTTAAGCAGGGAAATGCCGACGTTTTTGATACCGAGCAGACCGAAGCGTATCGCGCTTTTGCCGCTGCGTGTGACGACGCTGTATTTTTCGCCGCTCTCATTGATGTCGGGCGGAAGAACGTCGATCTTGTATTTCTGCGCTTCGGCTATATAAACTGCCGTTTTCGAAACGTTCCCGAGCACGGATGACAAAAGTGCCGCTATGAATTCGCACGGATAGTGCGCTTTCAGATACGCCGTACGGTATGATATGATCGAATACGCCGACGCATGGCTTTTGGCGAACGCGTATTTTGCGAACTCCGCTATCGTATCGAAGATTTCTCTCGCCGTTTGCTCCGGTATCCCGCGCGCGACGGCGCCTTCACAGACGACGGTCCCGTCGTCTTTCTTTTCGCCGAAAATGAATGCCTCGCGCTCTTTTTCCATCGCCGCGCTCTTTTTCTTCGCCATGGCTCGGCGAACGATGTCGGCCCTGCCGAATGAAAATCCCGCTATATCGCGGCATATCTGCATGACCTGCTCCTGATAGATTATAACGCCGGAGGTGCTTTTCAATATATTTTCGAGCTGCGGCGCGACATACGTGATGTTTTCGGGGTGTAGCCTGTTTTTGAGAAACGCCGGTATCGACTCCATCGGGCCGGGACGGTATATTGCGATGGCAAGTATGATGTCCTCGATGTCGCGCGGCTGCATTTGCGCGAGCAGTCGGCGCATCCCCGCCGATTCGAGCTGGAACAACCCGTCGGTGTTGCCCGCTGCTATCATCTTATATGTCTTATCGTCGTCGAGCGGTATTTTCGTTATATCAAAGTCTTTTTGGCGTTTTTTTATCTGTTTTTCGGTGTCGGAGATTATCGTAAGATAACGCAGCCCCAAAAAATCGAATTTGAGCAGTCCGAGATCTCCGACGGTGTTCATAGGGAACTGCGTCAGCGTCATATCGTTGTTTACCGACACGGGTACATACTCATATACCGGCTTGTCCGTGATGACTATGCCGGCGGCGTGAGCCGACGCATGACGCGGCATTCCTTCGAGCGCCATGGAGATATCGACGAGCCGCCTGACGTCGGCTTTTTCGGCGTACAGATCTCCGAGCTTACCGTTCATCGCGTCTCTGAGCGTCATATGGAGCGCATACGGCACGGCGCGCGCTACGACGTCAACATCATTGTAGCTCATTCCGAGCACGCGCCCTACGTCGCGTATGACGGCTTTCGCGGCGAGCGTACCGAATGTAGTGATACCGCAAACGCGATCGCTGCCGTATTTTTTGGAGACATAGTCGATCACCTTGTATCTCTGTTCGTCGCAGAAATCGATATCGAAATCCGGCATGCTGACGCGCTCGATATTTAAAAAACGCTCGAACATCAGCCCGAATTTTATCGAATCCACCTCGGTTATGCCTATAAGGTACGCGACAAGCGACGCCGCGCCGGAGCCTCTGCCGGGACCGACGGGCACGTCGATGCTTTTAGCGTAGTTGACAAAATCCGCGACGATGAGAAAATACTCGTCGTATCCCATTTTTGTTATGACGTCAAGTTCATTTTCGATGCGCTCGATGTATGTCTCTTTCGGAAATTCTTCGGTGAACTCGATATCGCCGAGGCTTGTCTTTTTACCGAAGCCCTCATACGTCAGGCGGCGCAGATACTCCGCCGGCGTTTCGCTCGTCGGCACGGTAAAGCGCGGAAGATACAGCTTTGAAAAATCAAAGTCGAAATTACACATCTCGGCAATCTTTTCGGTGTTTTCGATCGCATCCGGGTACGAGCCGAGAATTGCGCGCATCTCGTCCTCGCTTTTCATATAAAACTCATCGGTTTCAAAGCCGAGCGGTCTGCCGTCGGCTATCTTTGAGTTTGTTTGTATGCACATCAGCACCGCCTGCGTTTCGGCGTCGCTTTCGTTTATATAATGTGCGTCGTTTGTGGCGACGAGCGGTATGCCCGTTTTATTATGGATATCGAGCAGCGCGGCATTGACGCCTTTTTGCGCGTCGATGCCGTGGTCCTGTACTTCGAGATAGAAATTGCCGCGGCCGAACAGCGCGTCCATTTTTACTGCGTATTCTTCGGCTTTTTCGTATTCGCCCGCCATTATCATCCGCGGGATATATCCGGCGAGGCACGCCGACAGACATACAAGTCCGTCGTGGTGTTCGGCGAGAAGCTCCATATCTATTCGCGGCTTGACGTAAAATCCCTCGGTAAATGATTTGGAAACGATATAGCAAAGGTTTTTGTAACCGATCTCGTTCTTGCACAAAAGAACGAGGTGATATCGCGTGCTGTCGCTTTCACGGTGCTTGTCAAAGCGTGAATTCGCCGCGATATAAACCTCGCAGCCGATTATCGGCTTAACTCCTTCGGCGCGGCACGCACGGTAAAAATCCACGACGCCGTACATCACGCCGTGATCCGTTATGGCGACGGCGTTCTGACCGAGCGCCTTTGCCGCTTTCGGTATATCGGCTATTCGGCATGCTCCGTCGAGCAGGCTGTATTCACTGTGAAGATGAAGATGTGCGAACATACCGTCCGTCCTTTCATTTGTTTTTGTATATTTCCATTATCTGTTTCAGTCGCTTGCTCACCTGAGATTTTGAAAGCGGAGGATCTTCCGCTTTTCCTATCGCTTCAAGCGACATATCGGGGTATTTCATACGCAGTTTTGCCGTCGTCCTAAGCCCGACGGGGAGCTTATCGAACTCGCCGCTTTTGATGAGTGCCGTTATCGCCTCTATCTGCGCCACGCTGGTGTCTGTTTTTCGCTCGATATTGGCGACGTCAAAATTGTTTTTTCTGTTTACGTTGTTGCGTATCTCTTTTTCTATCTGACAGTTCATCACTTCAAATGACGCCGACGTCATCCCGATGAGATTTAAAAAATCGATGATGAGATCGCTGTCGCGGTAATAAATTATTTGATCTGTCTTTCTGGCCGAAAGTTTCGGCATGACGTTCACGCATTCCGAAAGCACGAGCGCGAGATCGACGGCGAGATCGGCGTCTTTAACGCTGAATTCGAGCCTGTACGACCGTTCCGGCGGGTTGATGTAGCCGCACGACAGGAACGCGCCGCGTAAAAATGCATGCATTTGACGCTCCGAAGCTATCAGAGAGCGGTCTATCTTATTGTACCCGAGAACGGCGTATTTTTCCGCGATCTTTTTCAGAACGTCGCCGCCGTTCAAATTGATCTTGAATATCGTGCCGTTCTGCTTGTCGTGTATCCGAGGTGAAGCGTATATATCGAGTACACCGAGCAAAAGACCGCAAAAAATGTCCGACACCTCTGCGTTTTCCGTTCTGAACGACAGCTCGTCCGCGGCAAATTTATTTGAAAACAAGATCAGTCCGTAAAGCATAGCATCGCATTCGTCGTCGTGCTGAGGCCTGAATGCGGCAGACGCTTTTATTTGAGAAGAAAATGACATTTCCGTCCCACCTTTAATCTATAAAAATTATTTCCGTTTGCAGAAGCACGCCTGTTTTTGAATATACTTCGCTTTTGACTTTTTCGACGAGCGCCTTGACGTCGGCTGACGTGGCGGCGCCTCCGTTGATAATAAATCCCGCGTGCTTTTCCGATATTTTCGCGCCGCCGATCGCCGCGCCGCGCAGTCCTGCCTCGTCGATATACTTCCAAGCGGGAATATCGTTCACGGGCAAAAATACGCTTCCTGCGCTGAAAGCGCCGGTCGGCTGTGAGTTTGATCGCTTTTCTTTATAAGAGCGCATAGCGGCGCGGATATCTTCTTTATCTGCCTTTTTCAGTCGCAAGACAGTCGACAAGAGCAGGGAATTTGAATTTTTAAAGCAGCTCGTTCTGTACCCGAAGCCGTGCCCGCGCTTATCAAGCTCGAATGTTCCGCCATCGACTGAAAAGCAAGTGCTTTTTTCGACAATACCGGACATCGAGCCACCGTAAGCCCCTGCGTTCATATATACTGCGCCTCCGACTGTGCCGGGGATGCCGCAGAGAAACTCCGCGCCGGAAAGAGATTTTTCGGCACAGCAAGACGATAGGTAAATTAAATTTACCCCGCACTCTGCCACGACAGCGTCGCCATCGAAAGAAATGTTCTTCATGTTTTTTGTGAACACGACCACGCCGTCATATTCTCCGTCGGGGAATATGACATTCGAGCCATTTCCGACAACACAATATTTGATATCGTTTTTCCGAAGCCGACGCACAAGTTTGCAAAAAGCGTCCGTTTTCGTCGGAAATGCCGCAAGTTTTGCCGTTCCGCCGACCTTCATCGTCGAGTGATATGTGAGGCTCTCGTTCTCTGAAAATATTATGTTTTCGATGTCGTTTAGCAGTAAAAGATATTCGTTCATTATGCCTCCGACGGTAAGTGATATTTACTATCAGTATATAAAATGATGATAATTACGTTCTTTCGATCTCGATATCGCCGTCAAATACGATCTCGGCGTCTGTTTCTTTCGGAACGCCGACGCGGCAGACATTTTTCTTTCTGTCGACAGATACGCTTATTTTTCCGCGCGACGTTGTGATGTATCCCGAAATATCACCCGTCATCTCATTCGTTTTCGGCTCAATAATGACTTTTTCAAATCCGACCGCGCCTTCTTTTTGACGTATTCCGAGGATATCGTAAAACAGATATTTTACCGGACTGCCGAACATCGGGTGGGACATCGAGCGCGGATTTTGCCATTCTTCCCACAGCGTCGTCGCGCCGCTGTTCATCATAAAGCCGTATGACGGGTACTTTTCTCTTGTGAGAAATTCGACGGCGTCGTCATAGCAGCCGCGCTCAAACAGCAGTTTTACCGTCAGATCCGTGCCGAAAATGCCCGTGTCGAGCGGAGAAGTGCGCACCTTATTCAGCAAATTTTCAAACGTTCGTGTGTCTCCGAGCCCAATATCGAGCGCGAACACGTTCGCACTGTTGACATTCGACGCAAAGTCGCCTGTTTTCTCGTCAAAATAGCTTTGGTAAATCGCATTTACCTTTCTTGCGCGGACACTCTTTAACATCGGCACACAGTCGGATTTGCCGCATTTTTCAGCCAATTCGGTCATGCGGTCTATCGTTCTGATATAAAAATATGTGTTGACAAACGGAGGCGGCACATCGGGTTTTACAAAGCGCTTATCTCCCGGCACGCACCACTCGCCGAGGCACCACAGCCCGGGCTGATCGGACACGACGAGATCGTTTTCGCTGTGCGCTTCAAGATAACCGAGATACGCGAGCATCTGATCAAAATATTTTTTCATCGGCTCAATGTCGCCGAACATTTTGTAATATATATACGGCACTTCCGCGATAGCGCATCCCCAGCCGCCGGGACCGCCGCCGCATTTGAAATACGGAGCGGTGTACTGAATGTGTCCGGAGTTTTTATCCTGACAGTCGGAAATGTCTTCCATCCATTTCAAATAGAATTTTTTTGCGTCCGTCGTCAGCATGACCGTTTCGCACGTGAGCTGACCGTCGCCTGTGTAGCCGCGGCGCTCGATATGCGGGCAGTCGGAAGGTATCCCCGCGTGCATATTGCACAGCTGCGTGCGGATATAAGCGTCAAAAAACCAGTTCAGGACAGGATTTTCCGACTTAAATGACGCCGTTTTTTTAACGTCTGTATGTATCACGTCGACGCGCAGAACATCGGCGCACGAAGTGATTTTAAAATATCTGAACGCGTGCCAAGTGAAGAGCAGACGGTATTCTCGCGCGCTGCCGTCGGTGATAAATTCCGCCGTCTGATCGTGCGAGCGGCGCTCGTCTATGTCATCGCCGTTGCGAGCTTCCGAGACAAGAGCGGTGATTTTCTTGCCCGCGTCGGCGCATCTGAACACATACGTTCCCGAGATGTTCTCACCGACGTCGTAAATGTCATATCCGTCGGCAGACATTATCTTTTTCGGCGTGATGCTTCTTATAACCTTGTCGTTTGGGCAGTCTTGAATATAATATTCGGTGTCAGGCAGAGAAGCGACGACCGTTTCTTTTTTGTCAGCCGTGGGAATGCAGTTCAAATCGAATGATTTAGCGGCAAAGTCTTGCTTTTCGCCCAGATGAATGTTATAATAAGTAAGTGGACCGGCGCTCCACTTGATGTTTGTATCGGAATATGTCGTGTGCCGACCGCTCGTTATTTTGTAGCACAGCACGCAGTATTTCGAAAATTCGCCGTACCAGCCCGGCCCGACGGATACGGAAATGTCGTTCTCGCCATCTTTTACAAGGTGCGAAATGTCGTATTTGACGGCGTAAATGCGACTGTTCATCTCCTCGCCGAAGTTTACCTCGCAGTAGCAGTTTTCCTGTCTGTGATAAAAACTCGTGACGGGCGCGAGATAGTCATCGGACGCCTGTACGCCGTTTATATAGAGCTTGAAAAAGCCGAGTCCGCATATAACGATTTTCGTTTTTGCGCTTTCTTCGGCAAAAAACGTCCCGAAAAAGCACGGATTGATACATTCTTCGCTTGCTTTTACAAACACGGCTTCGCCGAAAATTTCACTATGAAGCATACGTTTTACCTCAAAAGTATATTTTTACACACATATATTATACGTATAATACATTCATTTGTCAATACTGACAAATTCAAATAAGGAGGCCGCAATGATAAAAGAGGAACTGTCGCGCCGCGGCGTTTTGCCGATAGAAGATTTTTACACCGCCACGTGGGACAAAGTCAGACAAAAATACATAGATACGCTTTGCGCAGAAGAATACGGAGATCCGCTTCCCGCGCCCGATAAAGTATGGTTTGAGGAGCTTCCGCTCGACTTTGCGGCAAAGCGATTTGCGGCGAGCAAAGCGCCGAAACAGCGAGTCATCGCACATACATTGATTTGCGGCAAGGAGTTTTCGTTTCCGTTCTGGGCGATAATCCCGAAGGCTGACGGCAAATATCCGTTCATCATCCACAACGATTTTGAGGATCTGCTGCCGAGCAAATACACGCCGGCAGAGGAGATAATCGACAGCGGCTTTGCGCTTTTTTCGCTCTGCTATACCGATATCACGAGCGACGACGGCGATTTTACAAGCGGGCTGGCGGGCGTCGTTACGCCGGATCCC
>CAJONA010000035.1 GCA_905235755.1 uncultured Clostridia bacterium | reverse complement strand
TGACGCGCTGAACGGCGGTGTTATCGCGGGCGCGGGGATCGACGTGCTCGACGTCGAGCCGATGCGGCAAAATCACCCGTATCTTTCGGCAAGGAACATATTTATCACGCCGCACGTCGCGTGGGGCTCTTACGAGGCGCGCACGCGGCTGATAGGGATCGTATGCGACAACGTCCGCGCGTTCCTTCGCGGCGAGCCGATAAACAAAGTGAATTGAAAACAATTCGGAGGTATTAACTATGGATAATGAACAGATTACAAAAGATTTTCGGAAAAATCCAAGCGACGTTATGAGTGCGGAAGAAAAACCGGAAACGCTCTCGTACCTGCTCAAATATACAAGCAGAAAAAACACGTTTGCGTTTTTTTTCACGTTTTTACTGCTTTTGATGATTGAAGCGGCAATAATGTTTTTCATTTCCGAATTTGCAAATACAAAAATGCTTATTTACATATTCATCGGTTCCGCAGTTTTAGCCGTATTATTCATATTGTTTATGATTTACGGCGCTTATAAAAGCAATAAAAAGCAAGTGGAAAAGCTCCGCTCATCACCGCCGTCAAACTTCGTGTTCGAGCTTTATCTTGACGACCTCGTCATAAAATCTTTCAAAAACTCAGAACTGAAATTTCTCTACACAGCGGAAAAAGGCGTGCTCGAATTTTGCGATCAGACAAAAGACATCTTTATTTTCAAAAACAACGGGTTATACTTTGCTATAGAAAACGAAGTTCTCTCTCAGCACCCCGATATCAAAAAATTCATAATTGATACAGCTGCCAAAAAAGGCAAAAAAATCTCGGCATAGCCGAGATTTTTTGCTTTTATACGTTTGTATTATTTTATCAGATCGCGTATTTCCGCGGCGACGGCTTCGGGCGTGAAGCCGAGAAGCGCGTCGAGAGACGCCGCGTCACCGTGCGGCACGAAGCCGTCCACGGCGCAAACGTGAACTCTCTCGCCGTAGCGCGCGGCGATCTTTTCGCCGACGCCGCCGTTTTTCGTACCTTCTTCAAGCACATAAATAAGTTTTGCACCGTCGACGTGACGGTCGAGCTCGTCGAAATCTATCGGAAACAGTTTGAGCAGCTTCACCGTTTTCGCGCTGCCGAGCATTTTTTCCGCGCCTACGGCGCTTTTAGCGAGCCGCGAATACGTTATGATAACGACATCGCGCCGCTCCGCCGCGTCGCAAAGTACATTCGTTCCGACAAAATCTCCGCAGGCGATCTCCTCGCCTTTCGGGTATCTTATCACGACAGGTCCGCTCGCATAAACGGCGTATTTCAGCGTTTTTTCAAGTTCTGCGTATGTACACGGCGCGTATATTTCGATATTCGGTACGGTCGACATAATAGCTACGTCGAAAAGTCCGTGATGCGTCACACCGTCTCCGGCGACGATACCAGCGCGGTCGAGCGCGAACACAACGTGCGCCTTTTGCAGCGACACATCGTGTATCATCTGATCGTATATCCTCTGCGCGAAAGTCGAATAAACAGCGAACACCGGTGTGTACCCGCCGAGCGAAAGCCCCGCGCAAAACGTCGTCGCGTGTTCCTCGGCTATCCCGACGTCAAAGAAACGGTCGGGATATTTTTTTGCAAAATCGCCAAGCCCCGTGCCGTCTGTCATCGCCGCGGATACTGCGACTATCTTGTCGTCCGTCGCGGCGAGATCGCACATATATTCGCCGAATTTTTCCGAAAATCCCCCGCTTTTCCGCACAATGCCGACATTTTTGTCGAACGGAGCGACCGAATGATACAGATCGGGACGTTCTTCCGCCGGCTCGTACCCCTTTCCTTTTTTAGTTATAACGTGGACGATGCAGCATGACGCGCGGCGCTTCGCCTCTTTGAACACTTCCTCGAGGCGCTTTTCGTCGTCGCCGTTGACAGTGCCGAGGAAGCTTACGCCGAGCGCGTCGAAAAAGTTGACTCCGACGACGATCCTTTTTATGAGATCCTTGATCTTTTTCAGCATGACGGCGATCGGGCGGCCGATGAGCGGTATTTTTGACAGAAAATTCTCCGTGCCGCGCTTGAAATCGTAGTACTTTCTGCTCGAGCGCACGCGCGAAAAATATTTTGAAAGTCCGCCGACGTTTTTCGATATCGACATCTCGTTGTCGTTGAGGACTATGAGCAGGCGCAGCTTGTCGCTTGAAGCGCACATATTCAGCGCCTCGAACGTCTCGCCGTTCGTGAACGATCCGTCTCCGATAACGGCGACGGTGAACGCGTCGCTGCCGCCGAGTTTATTCGCCTGCGCTTTGCCGAGCGCCGTCGAGAGCGCCGTGCCGCTGTGGCCGGCGGTGACAAAATCGTACTCGCTCTCGTCTCTGTTCGTAAATCCCGAGACGCCGCCATACTGACGCAGAGCGTCGAATTTATCATATCTCCCCGTCAGTAGCTTGTGCGCGTAACTCTGATGCCCGACATCGAAAATTATGGCGTCGCGCGGAACGTCAAAGACGCGGTGGAGAGCCACCGTCGTCTCGACTATCCCGAGGTTTGACGACAGATGCCCGCCGTTTTTCGACACGGAATCTATTATTTTATCGCGTATCTCGCGCGCCAGCAGCGACAGATCGTTATCGCTAAGTCCGTCGAGATCGCGCGGAGATCGAATGCTTTCAATCATATTTTCACCTGTGAGTTAATAGTAAGATAATTTTATCATAATCTCACAAGCGTGTCAATATAATTATCTCCCCGTTTTGTAGTAACGAAATAATATTTCCGAGATCACCATCGGCGCGTCGGACGAGATCCTCACTGCGATATTTCTGCATTTATGGCGCTCCGGGCGCAAAATATAAGAGTTTATGACGTCGTCAAACGCCGACGCGCTCAAAGTATACGAGCTTCCCGAAGCGACGCCGTCATAATACACGCTCACGCTCGCGTCCGCGCTGAATTTTGCCGAGATAACCATCTCCGATACGATTTTTTCGTCCGGCGACGAAAGATCGAGCGGGCGACTTTCAAATTCCGAATATATCTCGTCCGTACTCTCTCCGTTTTTGCGGCTTTGATAGAGATATACGTCGGCTGTCGTCCGTTCGATGTAGTAAATGTCGCCGCCAGATATGCCGATAAAATCGCCTGCGCTTATCACGTCAAGCGTCGACCAGATGTATTTTTTTCGAGTCTTGAGCGTTTCTCCGAGACTTGACGGGAGCATTTCTCCGCAATGCCACACGTACACGGTATCGCCGACGGCGATATAGTACGCGTCTTTTGTGCATATCGCCGCGGCATTTTTCAGATCATCGGCTTCGCTCGAAAGGAGTCGGTCGTCTACAGCCGCCGAAACGGGGCAGCTTCCGTCTCTTTCGGTATAGCCGAATTTATTTATGTAATATATGCCGTTTTTCGAGTTTCCGAAGATTATTTTGTCGTCGAGTCCCGCGACGCTTGACGGCATATCGCATCCGAAATCGCGCTTAAGCAGCGTTTGGGAGAACGTCGCATGATCTCTTATCGTGCCGACGCACTCGGTTTTGAGGTGGATCACCTTATTCTCCGTAAAAACAAGCGCACCGTCGGAATAACATGTCGCCGCCGTGGGAATTTCGTCAAGCGCGCAATAAGCCGCACTGTCCGCCGTTATATACAGAGGATCTGTTATGCCGAGCAGATAATAGTTTTTGTTGTATCCGCAGAGCCCGAGCACCATTTCATATCCTTGCACTCCGGGATAATATTTGATGACGATCTTTGAGTTGTACAGCGCCGCCCTCGCCACGGAAAAATCGGCTAGCGAGATCGAGTTTGCATAAGTGCCGCTGCTGAGTTTGAAACGCATCCTTATACTTCCGCTCAGAGATGTGCCGAGCGTAACCGTAGCTGCTACGGAAGACGTCGTATTTGTAAACGAGCACGTACCCGTATACGGCGTTCCGTTCGACTGAGTGACGCTCACAAGCTCGTTTACGGCGATATCTTTCGGCACGCGGAACGTGCTCGTCTTCGACGACACAGAAAAGCGCACATCGACGTAATCGCTCAAAACGTTCGGCTCCTCATTGAATTCGGCATGGTCGACATCCGCCGATATGCCGCTGTACACAAGCGGCACCTTCGGCGACGCCACACTGAAAACGAGCGAATCCGTGACTTTGAGCAGTCTGTTGGAATCGGTCGCGTAGAACGCGTCGCCGATATGATAGATCACGGTTTTACTGCCGCGTTGAAAGCAGTCCGCCGCAACGAGTGAAAAATCTCCGTCTTCGGTTTTGGCATAAAGAGAAAGCCCGATCTTCATAAGAACAATGCCGGATTCAGAGCATCGCGCTCTGACGGCATTTGCCTGTCCGCTCACGTCTTCGTCTGTTTCGCCTATCTTCTCCGGCGCTTTGACTGTGACGAGTCCGTCGTCGCTCCTCATCATATTGAGCGCGGTCTTCGTTACGGCGCCGTCGAAAGCGTCGAGCGAAAAGCTGTATTTCGACGAACCGGCGAGTGCGTCCGCCCTCGACGTGATCCCTCGCCCGCTCCGTTTAAAATCATCGCTCATATAAGTCTCCTTTTGGCATAAACGGAGTTGGAAACTCTGTCGGCCCTGCCGCCGTAAAGAAGCGCGTTTGCCATTCGTTCATCGTATTCCGTTGCGATGACCACATATTTTTCGTAGTTCCCGGGATATGCCTCGCCACACAGTTCGAGCGCCGCTCCGTACGCCGCGATGTCGCAATGCATATCGTCAAATTCGAGCTCGTCATAATCGTCGAGTTCGGAAACGCCGACGGGGCGCGCATAATAAAACATATCTGCCGTTCCGTACGGTATGTCGGAGCAGAAGAGCGCGCCGCCCACGGCGTCAAACTTGCTCGCGGTGTGTTTTTTGCCGCCCGCATAAACAGCCTTGACGGAAATAAAATCGTCGGGCAGCGTCGCTTTATACAGCGCTCCGTCGCTTACAAACGTGATCCTTGTGCGTTTTATTACGCACATAAGCATTGCCGCGATCTTCCTCATGGCAGAGTTTACGGCGTCATCCATCGACGCCGAAACAGCGTCGTAAACACAGCCGTTCACGACGCCCGTATCCGCATTAAGATCAAGAAGCGAATATATCCTTTGCTTTAATTTTCCGTATGTCATATATCCTCCTTTTAATTTGGGGAGAGCATATGCTCTCCCCGTTTTGTTTTTATATCGATATTATCAGCCGCCTGTCGAGCCTGTTCCGTCCGAGAAGATGATCGGTCTTGCATCGGAGAAGCCGAACGCATAGTCGACATACGCGACGAAATCGGTCAGGAGCGGGTTCTCCGTCGCCGAGATGAGCACCGTAGGCTCGGTAACGTATACGAGCTTGAATATCTCGGAGAGAAGACTTGAATCCGCGATCGCCCACTGGCCCTCACCGAATCCGAGATCCCCGGCGCCGACTACCATATAATTCATACCGTAAAGCGGGTTGGCGCCGAGTCCCGTCTCGGGATGAGACGTGGGGGCCACAGCCGTGTCCTTGCCGCAGATATTTCTCGCAGTCTCCTCGAGATCGGGGCTGACAAAGAGCATATCGAAGTTGCCGACGAACGGCAGACCGTCCGCCGTGACGAATTCGCTCGCGTGAGCGATAGCCGACGTTATCGCGGAAACGGAGAGCTCGTCGCTGATCATGTTGGAGTACGTCGAAGAATCCGCATCCGTGCTGACGAGGTGATCGTCGGAAGCCCAAGACTCGCCGTCGGGGCAATCTTTGGCACTGTACACGTTGCCGAAAACTCTGAAGAAGTCGTTGAGAACCGTCATGAACGCGGAGTCCGCAAGGCGGATGCCGGTGCGGTTTGCGAGCGTGACGATATCCTGATTCGCGTCCTTGTATTTTACGGGTATGGCGAGCGCGCGTTCCTTCGGAACGATAGTCTTTGTGAATACCTTGTCGCCGCTCGCCTTTTCGAGCGTGGAGTTGTATTCGGAAAGCTCGCCGTAGCCGCCGAGTCCGGGCACGTCGTATGAAAGATTGTCCTGAACGACTATGCCGCACACCTTGCTTATCGCGCTCATGCGAGACGCGTATCTCGTTTCAAACGCTTTTTTAACGAGAGGATACATATCCTCTGACCATGTATAAATGTTGTCCATTGAAAAAATCCTTTCTTATTTTGTTTTCATGTTTTTTAAAAATCCGTAATATTCCCTGTACGACATTCCGGCGTCGCGCGCTATGCGGCGCTGACGCTCGGAAAGCGCATAATCGGGAGATGCGGCGCTCGGTGAGGGCGTCGCACGGCTCTTGACCGATATTATCGGTTCTTCGCCGCCCAGAGAAAGCATCTTCGAAAAATCCGAAATCAGTTCGTCGAGGCTTTGCGCCTTTCCCTTCGCAAATGTAAGGAACATCGGATTTGCAAGGATGCGGCGCTTTTCGGCCTCTGTCAATTCATCATCGACAGCGTTTTTGTTTGACAAATCGACGGCGTCGGCATCGGAATGTTCGCTTTCCGTTTCGACATCGCTATTATCGGCGGCGTCTTCCGTGTCGGCCGCTTCGACAGGTTCGTCCGCGTTAGGATCTTCTTCATCTCCCTCCGTCAAGACTTCATCGGGATCGATCATATCCTCTTTCGCCTCCTCGGCGGAAGCGTCTGTGTCTTTAATTTCTTCGATACCGGTTTCGATATTTTCGTTCATTCTGTTTCTCCTTCTTTTTGTTTAAATCTTTTGTCGAGAGCGTCGCAAATGGCGGCTCTCTCGGGAATTCCGAGCGACGATATGTACGCGCGGACTATCGGGTAGTTCTCGTCAGTCACGCTCATCGTTATGAGGTCGTTCAATGCCGACATCGTGAACGAGCGCGAATTTTCGACTCCGTCGCCGATGTTGACCGTTACGTCGAGCAGAGGCAGATAACCGTCTCTTCCGTAGCCGTAAGAAGCGGCGTTCGATCCTACGATGAGGTAGACCGTCGCGTCGTCGAACAATTCGAGCGACAGATAGTCGATCAGACGGTAAAGGCGCTCGAATCCCGCTTTTTTGCAGATGTTTTTTGCCGTCATGCGCTTGTTTGCGCGGTCGGAAAGGAGCGCGAGCCCCGTCGCCGTCGTCACCTGCGCGGCGCTGTTGCCTTGCAGATAGTCGTAGTTGCCGAGCGCGTCTTTCATCAGCGTGCGGTATTTTTCGACTATCTCGTAGTGCGCGATATTGTCGCTCGCAAGACCGCCGAGGCGCTTCGCCTTGTCGATCATGCCGGGGCGGAGTTTCCACACGGCGCCCGGCGCGTTCTGCGGATAGCTGTCCTGAGCGAACGCGTTCTCCTCGTAAACGACGATGTCGTTCGCCGAAAAGGCGGTGTTGAGCTGCGCGAACGCGAGCTGCCTGTCCGCCGCGTCGATGAGAGGGATTATCGCTTCAAGTTCGCTCTTTCCCCAGATCGAGCCGTCGCGCGGCGTCTTGTTGTAGATCACGAACGGGAATTTTTTGCAGCCCGTCTTGTCCCAGAATTTCGGCACGTTGCGTATTTCCTTGCCGGCAAGGAGGATGGAAAACGCCACGTCTCCCGCCTTGTACTTGCAAAGTCGGTTTACGACCTCGCCGTCAATTGTATATTCGCATTCGCTCTCGCCGTCCGTCGGCTGGCGATACCACCACTCGATGACCTCTACAGTGTCGGAGATGTCGCTCTCCCTGCCGCCGTCTGCGATTATTTCGGCAAGCATATCGTGTTCCTGAATGTAATGCGCCGCATGTCGGTGGACTGCGACTGCGCAGGCGTGGCGGCAGAGGAACCGACCATTGCGGATATCGGCATTTGCGCTTCCACGGATATTCTGGCCATTGATCAGGCCTGCTGCGACATGGTCTTCACCAAACCGGAAGGAGACCAGAAAGATCTGGTGGAACGCATCACCAGCCGGCACGGTCTGCATCAGCTCACTGCCATGCAGAAACAGAAGATGGGTAATCCCCGGTACGAACTGATTGAAGTGAAATAAGCGTAAAATAGCGTTGCATACTGCCGGAACAGGCTTTGAAATGCAACTAATTTCTAAATTGTTTTTGGGGAGAAGGGGAATCGATTATGAAACGAATTTTACTTTTGGTAAGCGCAGTTTTCCTGTTGACGTCTTTGCTCGGCGGTTGCGGCGACGGGGGAAAAAAAGCGGAGAAGACCGATGTGAAATTGGCGAAGCAGACGGAAATCGTGACGAAAAAAGTGGAAGCGGCTCCGGTTCCTTCGGCAGGCGGCAAGAAGATTTTAGTCGCGTATTTTTCCCGCACGGGTGAAGAGTACGGGGTGGGCGTAATCACCAAAGGCAATACGGCGGTGGTAGCAGATGCCATTGCGGAAATCACCGGCGCGGACAAATTCGAAATCAAAACGGTGAAGGCCTATCCGCAGGCTTATCGGGAAACGACAGAAATTGCCAAAAAAGAAAAAGAAAGCAACGCCCGTCCGGAGGTCGCCGGCAAACCGACAAACCTGAAGGACTATGATACCGTATTTTTAGGCTATCCCATCTGGTGGAGCGATCTTCCCATGGTCGTCTACACCTTTTTGGAAAACAACGACTTTAACGGCAAGACCATCATTCCTTTCTGCACCAGCGCAGGCAGCTATATGACCGGCAAGGAAAGCCGCATTGCAGACCACGCCAATGGCGCAAAGGTCCTGGACAAAGGGCTGGGCCTGCCGGGCCGCATGTCCCAGGATGATCCGAAAGCGGTGAAGTCCGAAGTGGAAAAATGGCTGAAGGAAATCGGCTACGCAAAATAGAATTTGACATCTGATTGGTCTGTAACAAAATAGGCCCATTATCGGCATCCGGAAGGATGCCGATTTTTCTAGGCCAAAAAGAAAAAAACCGAAAAGATTCTCCGTCTCTTTTCTCTCCGCAGCATACAACATTATCTTTTAGGAAATAGGCGAACTGTTGTATTTACGGCAGAATTACATTGCTGTATCAGTATTGGTCTTTATTTATTGTGTTGTTAAAATGGGATAATTATGATATTATTAAGACATATAGAAAGGGGGCGTAACTATGCCGCAGATTATTCCAATTAAAGATTTAAAAGATACTGCCAGAGTGTCAGAACTTTGTCATCAGATTGATGAACCTATCTTTATTACAAAGAATGGGTATGGTGATATGGTATTGATGAGCATAGAGCTTTTTGAAACGACGCGTAAAAAATGGGAGATGTATAGCGATATTGAAATTTCCGAAGAACAGATTAAGCAAGGTAAAACTAAGGAGACGCTGATTAAATGAGTTTGTGCGATGAGCGAGGCTTTTGGCGACTGATAAGGAAATGGCCCGAAGGCGCAGCCGTAGCTGCGTTGAGGGACATTGACGCAGTCGATCACAAAAAAGCGCCGGTCAGCGTGCAGACGAATTCATCAGCGCTTCCTTAATACAGAAATCACGTTTGGAGATATTTTCTTTAACAGTCGAAGATTTTTCTGCGGCTGTTTTGCTATAATTAAAAAAGGCTGCGCGAAAATCTGTTGCGCTGTCTGCATCCGTCGGCAACCCGATACTTTAGATAACAGATTGGCAGTATGTCAGAAGGAAAGAGAACACCATGAACATTAATACGCTCAATATATTGGCAGATGCCATATCCGATGTCGGCTCATGGCACTGGTGGCTTACCAGAGGTGACATGGTTCAGGTACAGTTTTGCGATATTATGCTCTATGATGAAAATACTTCGGAGAATGAACCGCATAGTACTGATGTTTTGGCGGTTCGTTTCTGTGGCAATACATTTGCGGTCTTTCTGGATAATTTAAATGAAGTAGACTGGTACAAACGTTTCTTTGATGATGATTCCGTTATTTATCCCATCGATACGTATGATATGGCGTTTGATGATAAAAAAGAAGCTGAACGGCTGCTGGATGATTATAAGCATAAAACAGTAATCAAAGATTTCAGCGGTTCAGAAACACTTTTGACCGCAAAGCATCTGCTTTATGCTGGCTGCGATGATGTTGGGTTTATCGTTGGCGGAGATAAGATAGAAGTCTTGGGGAGAAAGGGAAAATACACAGAAGAAGAAATAGAAACCGCATATAAGAAGTGGTGGGATTACTGGAAAACATATTGGAAACTGAGAGGAACAAAGGACGCATATCCGGAAGATTATGTGTGTGAGAGCGCGATCCCTGTCAGAGAGGAGTGAGCTCGACAAATTCCAGTTTGTCTAATTACTTCATCAACGTTCCCTTATTTACAAGGCTTGTGAGCCTTTATATAGTGATCGGA
>CAJONA010000034.1 GCA_905235755.1 uncultured Clostridia bacterium | reverse complement strand
TCCCGCGCGGAACACGTTCTCCGCGCCGAACAGCTCCTCGGTGTATTTATGTACCTTTCCCTGCACCTCTCCGGAGAAGTTGAGGTCGATATCGGGCGATTTATCGCCCTTAAAGCCGAGAAATGTCTCGAACGGTATGTCGTGCCCGTCGCCTATCATTTTTGTTTTGCATACGGGGCACTCTTTGTCGGGAAGGTCAAAGCCGGAACCGTATTCGCCGTTTTCGAAAAACTCCGTATGTTTGCAGTTTGGGCATCTGTAATGCGGAATAAGAGGATTCACCTCAGAGATACCCGCCATAGTTGCGACAAACGACGATCCGACAGAGCCTCTCGAACCGACGAGATATCCTTGGCTCTCGCTGTATCCGACGAGTTTTTGCGCGATTATATAAAGCACGGCGTAACCGTTTGAAATTATAGAGCGGAGCTCTTTGTCGAGCCTTGTCTTTACTATATCAGGCAAAGGATCGCCGTACATACTCGTCGCGCGCTCGTAGCACATTCGTTCAAGGTCCTCTTCCGAACCTTCGATATGCGGCGTAAAAGTTCCCTCGGGGAACGGAACCATATCATCGTCGACCATATCGGCGATGAGATTTGTGTTCTTGACGACTACTTCGTATGCCTTTTCCTCGCCGAGATACGAAAACTCTTTGAGCATCTCGTCAGTCGTGCGAAGATACAGATTAAGGTCCTTATCGGCATCGGAATATTTCATTCCCGAAAGAAGTATTTTTCTGTGTATTTCGTCGTGTTTTTCGAGAAAATGCGCGTCGCACGTGGCCACGACTGGCTTGTTGAGCTCCTCGCCGAGCGCGACTATCTTTCTGTTGATGTCTCGGAGCGCTTCAACGTCTTTGACCTTGTCTTCATTGACGAGGAACATATTGTTAGACAGCGGCTGGATCTCGAGATAGTCGTAAAACTCGGCTATCGATCTTATCTCGTCCCACGGCTTGTTTTCAAGCACCGCGCTGTAAAGTTCGCCCGCCTCGCAAGCCGAGCCGATTATAAGCCCCTCTTTGTGTTCTTCGAGGAACGTTTTCGGTATACGCGGATATCTGTAAAAGCAGTTCAAATATCCGTTTGAAACTATTTTGTACAGATTTTTAAGCCCCGTTTTGTTTTTGGCTATAAGTATCTGGTGATACGCGCGCATCTTCGAATTCGATGAGCGCTCCTCCATCGCCGCCGCCATATCGAAAGTGCCGAAAATGCCTTCGCTTTGGAGCTTTTCCGTCATGCGATAGAATATATTTGCCGTCATTTCGGCGTCGTTGTACGCGCGGTGATGACCGAAATCTCCGAGTCCGAAATACTCTGCGACAGCGTCGAGCTTATGCTTTTTGAGGTCGGGGTTCACAAAGCGCGATATCGAGACGGTGTCGATGAATTCGTTTTTAAATTCGAGGCCGTAATCGTCGGCGGCTTTGCGTATAAAACTCGTGTCAAACGGCGCGTTATGCGCTATCAGCGTGCGATTCCCCGCAAATTTGAGAAACGCGTCGACCGCCTCCTTCGTTTTCGGGGCGCCGGCGACCATCTCGTCCGTTATTCCCGTAAGCTCCGTTATACCCTCGGGAATATGCGTTTCGGGATCGACAAACGTGCTGAATATGTCGAGCACTTCGCCTTTTTTCACCTTGACTGCGCCTATCTCCGTTATCTTGCACGAAAGCGGCGAAAGCCCCGTCGTTTCAATATCGAAAACGACAAACTCCTCGTCAAAGCCGATATTTTTCGTTCCGAAAACGGCGCGCGTCGTGTCGTCGATGAAGTACCCTTCCATACCGTAAAGGACTTTCATACCGACTTTTTTTGCGGCTATTGCCGCCTCCTGAAATCCCTGAACATTGCCGTGATCCGTTATGGCGACGGCACGGTGTCCCCATGCTTTCGCCGTCTTGACGGCGACGTCCGGCGGGATCAGAGCGTCCATAGTCGAAAGCGTCGTGTGCAGATGCAGCTCGACTCGTTTTTTCGGCGCGTTGTCCGTGCGCTGTAATTTTTCGATCTTTTTTATCGCCGCAGGAACGAGTATCAACTCGCCGTCGTACTCGTCGCGTTCGAGCGTTCCGAGTATTGCGACGCACATCTTGTCCTCAACGCCGTCGTATATCTCGGCGTCCTTGGGAGAGAGCGTTTTTCTGATAGACAGCGCGGCGTTGCCGTCCTGTATGCAAAACGAGACTGCCACGTTTCCGCGGCGGCGCGCTTTTACTTCCTTGCCGAAAACCTCGCCGACAAACACGGCTTCTCCCGATATTTTCGGCGCGTCGTGAATACGCGACGGCACTATATCAAAATTTTCGCCGAATATGATCTTTGCATCGGCGACGGAAAAACTCATATATCCGGTTTTTATTATGTCGCCGTCGACGACAAGCTCGGGATTATCGGGGTATATGCTCGAATGAATATTTTCCGCGTTTGAAGACATGCTCTGCGATGCAGAGCTGCTTTTGTACTCTTGGCGCAGCCTGTTGATGCGCTCGTCGATATTTACTCGTGATCCGGTGCTTATACTTTCGTCACTGGCAAAAACTATCTTTTTGTACACTCCGAATTCGTCCGCGATGATATCGGCGATCTTTTGCGCGGTGTGAGCGGTATTTACGAGTATTACTCCGCCTTTGCCGTAACCCATTTTCACCGTGATAACGTCGCCGTCAAAATCCACCTTGTAATTCTTCAAAAACTGTTCGCTTATGATATCCCTGCGGCGCGCTTCCGTCATTATTTCGTGAAAATAATCGTTATTATACAGCGCCGCGTCGTATTTCGGATATATCCTGACGTATTTTAAGCGATACGCCGCGGATATTGCGTCCTCGATGGAATAAAGCACATTCTTCGGGATCGGCATGGGCATCGGAAAAAATGCGGAAACTTCGATTATCCGCATTTCCTTTTCCACGCGCACAGGTCCGCTTATCGTACCGCGCTCGAGTATGGCGCGTTCGCTGTCTTTCGGCGTATATTTTCCGAACAGATCGAGTAATGTTCTTCCCATTTTTTCAACAGTCGAGCTCTTTTATCATTGCAATGAGCTCGTCCACTATGTACTCCTCGCTGATTTTTTTGATTATCTTGTCCTTTTTGAACAGGACCGCCTCGCCCGCGCCGCCCGCGATGCCGATGTCGGCGTTCGCAGCTTCGCCCGGTCCGTTAACGACGCAGCCCATTACGGCGACCGTTATCTTCCGCTTCGGCTTTGGCATGAGAGCAAGCCTTTTTTCCACTTCGCCGCTGATCTTTATAAGATCTATTTTCGTCCTGCCGCACGTCGGGCAGGAAATAACGTCGTAATAGCCGCCGTTATAAAGTCCGAGCGCGCAAAGTATATCGCGCCCCGCCTTGATTTCTTTGACGGGATCGTCCGTGAGCGACACGCGGATGGTGTCGCCTATCCCGCAGCTTAACAGCGCACCTATACCCACGGCGCTTTTGACTGTTCCGGCAGACGCGCTTCCCGCCTCCGTCACGCCGAGGTGAAGCGGATACGGGCATTTTTCGGAAAGTATCCTGTTCGCCGCTATCATCGTAGCAACGTCGCTCGATTTTACCGAAATAACTATATCGTCAAAATCGAATTTTTCAAGCAGCGACGCGTGATACAGCGCGCTTTCGGCGAGTGCCGCCGGCGTCGGCGAGCCGTATTTACTCAAGATATGTTTTTCGAGCGAGCCGCTGTTGACGCCTATGCGTATCGGGATATTTCGCGTTCTGCACGCGTTCACGACTGCTTTTACGCGGTCATCGTCGCCGATATTTCCGGGATTTATCCTTATTTTGTCTACTCCGGCCGCCGCCGCCGCTATAGCAAGCCTGTAATCGAAATGTATGTCGGCTACGAGCGGGATGTCTGTATTTTCGCTTTTGAGTTTATATATCGTTTCAACGCTCGCTTTGTCGGGCACGGTCAGACGCACGATGTCGCATCCGGCGTCTTTAAGGGCCGAAATCTGCGCCTTTACGGCGGCAAAGTCGCTCGACGGCACATTCGTCATCGACTGCACCGTTATAGGCGCAGAGCCGCCTATTTTCACTCCTCCGACAGAAACTTGCTTTGTGTTTCTTCTGTTCATTTGATCTTTCCTAAACAAATAGATTTATTACGTCCTTTACGGTGATTATAAGCATAAACGCAAGCAGCAGAACCATGCCCACCGTGTGTATAGCGTTCTCCACTTTTTCAGGCACGGGCTTGCGTATTATAAGTTCGATGAGCATGAACACGAGCCTGCCGCCGTCAAGCGCCGGTATGGGCATAAGATTGACAACGCCGAGGTTCATCGCTATAAGGACGAAGTACAGCCAAACAGTGCCGTCGTGCTGACTTGCCGCGTCGCTTATGACTTCCGTTACTCCGACAGGACCGGAAAGCTCCTTGATAGAATACTTTCCGACGATGAGATCGGACAGCGAGTCGAGGACCATCGTTATCATCAGCTTCGATTGGAAAAACGAGTGCTTTAAAAGCGTGAAAAAGCCGCCGTTGTCGATAGCGTTCTCCGTCCAAAGATAGAAATCGCGTTCTCCGTACAAATAGCCGCCGTTTTCGGTCGTGCCGAATACAACTTCAAAAGTCATCTTTTCTCCGTCTCTGAGCACAGTCACATTTGTCGCCGACGTACCGTATCTTGTTATCGCATATACGACGTCGTTGCCGGTATGTGTATTGAGATTGCCTATTTTTACGATTTTGTCGCCCTCTTGGATCCATTCGTTCGACACCGCCGTATCGGTAAACGACGCGACCGTATTTGAAAACAGAACGGAGTTTGACATCAATATGAACATGACGAGAAAACCGACAAGTATATTTGTAAGCGAGCCTGCCGCGGTGATGATCATTCTTTGCCATACGGGCTTCTTGCAGAACGCGCCCTCGTCGTCGGACGATCTGTCCTCGCCCTCCATACTTACAAAACCGCCTATCGGAAGAGCGCGCCAAGAATATGCCGTGCCGGTCTTTTTCGACGTTTTGGATATTATTTTCGGGCCCATGCCTATCGAAAACTCGTTTACTTTGACCTTGAACAGTCTCGCTGTCAAAAAGTGTCCGAGCTCGTGTACAAATATCAGCACGCCGAAAAGCAGTATCGCCAAAAGAACGTATAAAATTGACATAAATTCACTCCGCTAAACTATATGATTTTGAGATCTCGTCAGCCGTCTCGGCAGCTTTTTTATGGCACATCAAGACGTCGTCGACAGACGAAAGCTTCGAAAAAGGAACGGCGTCCACCGTTGCCCTTGTGATATTGTAAATATCGGGAAAACGTATTTCGCCGCGCATGAATTTCTCCACCGCCACCTCATTTGCCGCATTCATGACGCACGGAGCGTTACCTCCGGTGCGCGCGGCGTCGTACGCAAGAGCAAGCGACGGAAAAGTGACAATATCGGGCGTATCAAACGTCAGCGACTTGATCTTTGTAAGATCGAGCGGCTCCGAGAGCGACGCTGTCCTGTCCGGATACGTCAGCGCGTATTGTATGGGCAAACGCATATCCGGCGAGCCGAGCTGAGCAAGAACGGCGTTATCAACATATTCGACCATCGAATGAATTATGCTTTCCCGATGTATGACGACAGAAATTTTGTCTGCCGGAATATCGAAAAGATGCATCGCCTCGATAACTTCAAGCCCCTTATTCATCAGCGTCGCGCAGTCGACGGTTATCTTTCCGCCCATATTCCATGTGGGATGATCGAGTGCCGAAGAAAGACTGACGTTTTGCAGTTCTTCCCTTGTTTTTTTATAAAACGCGCCGCCCGAACACGTCAAAATGAGACGCTTTACATCCTTTCCGCTGCCGTTTATACACTGAAATATCGCGCTGTGCTCACTGTCGACGGGGATCAGCTCGACGCCGTTTTCTTTTGCGGTCTTTTTGACAAAAAATCCCGCCGCGACAAGCGTTTCTTTATTCGCTATCGCAAGGCGCGACGTGTGGTAGAGCGAGGTCATTGCGGGTAAAAGTCCCGCAAAACCGCTTATCGCATTTATGCAGATGTCGGCATCGGCAGATGCGGCGACAGACGACGCCCCTTGGCCGTATACGATCTTCACTCCCGAGCCGAAAACGTCGTTTTCGAGAGCTTGTCCGAGCGATTCATCCTCTACGGCGCATATCTCCGGACGCACATCCGCTATATATTTTTTTGCGATTTCTATGTTTTTAGATACGGATATCGCGCGAACGCGATATCCGAGATTTTTAACAACATCGGCGCTTTGCGTGCCTATCGAGCCGCTGACGCCGAGTATGTTTACGCTTTTTATCATAACGTGAATACTGTTAACTTCGTAAAGTAAAGCAAGAATAAAATCACCGGTGCGACGGCGAGCGCCGAATCGAGTCTGTCCATAACGCCGCCGTGTCCCGGAAACAGCTTTCCGTAATCCTTTAAATTATGTTCCCTCTTGATAAACGACGCTATAAGGTCGCCTATCTGATCCACGACAGCCACGATGAGCGCAAGTACGACGAGGTAAATATAATTTACCTTTATCCCATATGCAAGTTGAAGGATCAGCGCATATATTGCGTATCCGAGCACGCCGCCGAAAAGTCCGCCGACAGCGCCGGCGACCGTTTTGTTCGGGCTGACGTCTTCGATGAGCTTTTTCTTGCCGAACGCGCGGCCGATGAAATACGCGGCGGAATCGGTGAACCAAACGCCCATAAATATAAGCATAAAATTATATCCGCCGACATCTCCGGTATTATATCTGAGGAATATCATTGACAAAAATCCGATCACAATATACACCGTAACCGCAACGACTTCGCCGACCTGTGAAAATCTGACGCCGCCGTTTGAAAGCATAGACGCCGCAAACATAAAGAACACATACAAAAACAGTATCCCGAATATTATCATTGCGAACAGATCAAAGCCGATATTATCGGTAAGTGCGAAGATTGCACTGAATACAACCGAAGCGGCTGTGAACGCATAAGTCGGCAATAGCATATAAAGCGATTTTTTCACGCCGACGCAGCCGCATATCTCGTTATTTGCGATAAGCGCCATAATTCCGATAAGGCTAACCAAAATAAGCGGAACTTCGCTCGAAAAAACAAGTATCGGTATAAATATCGCAAGGCATATCGCTGCCGTGATAACTCTTTTTGACAAATCTTTTTTTGCCATATAAACCTCCAGGATCAAACTCCGCCAAAGCGTCTTTTACGCTTGCCGAATTCTTCTATAATACCGTCGAGCTCATCGGACGTGAAATCAGGCCACAGCGTTTCGGTGAAAAACAGTTCCGAATACGCTGACTGCCACAGCAAAAAGTTCGACAGTCTGTATTCCCCGCCGGTTCTGACGATGATGTCGGGCGGCGGGACAATGCCCGAATAGATCGCGCCTGTGATATCTTCTTCGGTTATATGCGTTTTGCCGCCCGCGATAAGCGCATTTACGGCGTCAACTATTTCGGCATGTCCGCCGTAATTGAATGCAATGCATATCTTTTTCCGATAATGGGCGGTCTTTGCCTCAAGCTTTTCCATTTCACTTCTCATTTTAGCGTCGAAAGCGCTTTTGTCTCCGAGAAAAACGACTGACGCCTCAGCGTCGGAGGCGAGCGCTTCGTCGATATATTTTCTGCAAAGCGACATTATAGCGTTGACTTCACTTTTCGGCCTCTTCCAGTTTTCCGTGGAAAACGCATAGACCGTCACGGCGTCGATACCGAGATCGGCGCAATGACGCACTATCTTGCGAAAGACCTCCGCGCCGCGTATATGACCATATTCACGCTTTTTATGACGTTTTTTCGCCCAGCGGCCGTTTCCGTCCATTATAAACGCGATGTGGTTTAAGCCGTTTGTCTTACTTTGAGACATAGATCGCTCCTTAAACACGATTACAGCCGTATTAACGGCTGTTATATTATTTTAAATTTCAAGTATCTCTTTCTGCTTTGCTTCCGTTATCTGATCGATCTTTTTGATGTAGCTGTCCGTGAGATCCTGAATTTCTTTTTCGGATATTTTTTGCTCGTCTTCCGTCATCTGCGAGTCTTTTTTCATCTTCTTGCAGATATCGTTTGCGTCGCGGCGGATGTTGCGTATAGCTACCTTTGCTTCCTCACCGAGCTTTGCGACCTGCTTTTGAAGGTCTTTTCTGCGTTCCTCTGTGAGCGGCGGGAGATCGATTTACCGTCGTTCTGCGGATTTATTCCGAGGTCGCTCATGTTGATCGCCTTTTCGACCGCTTTGACGAGGCTTGCCTCCCACGGCGTGATAAGAAGCGTTCTCGCGTCGGGGACAGATACGTTGCCGACCTGCGTTATCGGCGTGGGAGTGCCCCAGTAATCGACCGTTATTTTGCCAAGCACGTTCGGATTGGCTCTGCCGACGCGTATCGTTTCAAGCTCGCTTTCGTATGATGAGATCGACTTTTGCATTCTCGTTTCAAATTCTTTTTTCTCAAGTTTCATTTCGGTGTCTCCTTTTCATTATATTTCCGACGGGAATCAGTTCCCGCAATGTTCGCTTACTATCGTGCCTATTTCCTCGCCGTTTACTGCGCGGATTATATTTTCCGGATCATCAAGTCCGAACAGCAGTATCGGTATATGGTTTTCCATACTGAACGACGTCGCCGTAAAGTCGAGGACTTTGAGCCCTTTTTTCAGTATTTCGATATACTCTATCGACGAGATCTTCTCCGCCGAAGGATCTAATTTCGGATCGGCAGTGTATACGCCGTCGACGTTCTTTGCCAAAAGAACGATATCCGCATTTATCTCGGCGGCGCGAAGAACAGCGGCGGTATCCGTCGAGAAGAACGGACTTCCTATTCCGCAGCCGAATATTACGACTTTTCCCTCTTCCAAATGCGTAACGGCTTTGTTTCTTATGTACGGTTCGGCGATCTGTTTCATTTCTATCGCCGTCATGACGCGGCTATGTACCCCGATCTTTTCAAACATATCCTGAAGCGCAAGACAGTTGATAGCAGTCGCGAGCATACCCATATGGTCGGCGCGCGTGCGGTCCATATTCACGCCCTGACGTCCGCGCCATATATTGCCGCCGCCGACGACGATGCTGACCTGTACGCCCATATCGACGCATCTTTTTATAACGCCGCATGTCTTTTCCATAAAATTATAATCGAGTATCCCATCGTTTCCGGCGGAAAGCGCCTCACCGGAAAGTTTTATGAGTACTCTTTTGTATTTTGCAGTGCTGTTCATAATGCCTCCGAATACCGAATTTATATTCTTTATATATATTTTACCCTATAAAATAAAATTTGTAAATACGTTTCTTGTAAATTTATAAAAGAAACGGACAATTTTCATTGTCCGTTCGGTATTTGTTATTTACACGTTGCCTTGTGCGAGCATCGCGTCCGCAACTTTCAAAAATCCCGCGATATTCGCTCCGATGAGAAGATCTCCGGCTTTGCCGTACTCGGCGGCGGCGCTGACGCAGCTTTCGTAGATGTTTTTCATTATGCCGCGGAGCTTCTGATCGACATGGAATTCTGCGACATTTCAAGAGCGGACGTGGCGACGCCTCCTGCATTCGACGCTTTTGCGGGTGCGAACAATATGCCGTTTTGACGATAGATTTCGATTGCTTCCGGAGTGGACGGCATATTAGCGCCTTCGGCGACGGCATAACAGCCGTTCGAGGCGAGTATCTTCGCCGACGCTTCGTCTATCTCGTTTTGCGTCGCGCACGGCAATGCGATGTCGCATTTTATCGCCCAGATACCGCTGCAGCCCTCGTGATATTCCGCGTCGGGACGGTAATTAAGATACTCTTTTATTCTCGCGCGGCGGACTTCCTTTATGTCCTTTACAGCGGCGACGTCGACGCCGTTAGGATCGTATATATAGCCGTTTGAGTCGGACATGGCGACGACTTTCGCGCCGAGCTGCGTCGCCTTTTCATTGGCGTATATTGCGACGTTGCCGGAGCCGGACACGACGACGCGTGCGCCATCGAACGATTTATTCTTTGATTTCAACATTTCGCTCGTGAAATAGCAAAGTCCGTAGCCGGTCGCTTCCGTTCTCGCAAGACTTCCGCCGTATGACAGCCCTTTCCCTGTCAGCACGCCGTTAAAATTGCCCGTCAGGCGTTTGTACTGACCGAAAAGATAGCCTATCTCTCTGCCGCCGACGCCTATATCGCCCGCCGGTACATCCACGTCGGCGCCGATGTGTCTGTAAAGTTCACTCATAAAGCTCTGGCAAAAGTTCATTATCTCATTGTCGGATTTGCCCTTCGGATCGAAGTCCGAACCGCCCTTCGCGCCGCCTATCGGCAGCCCTGTGAGCGAGTTTTTGAATATCTGTTCAAATCCGAGAAATTTCATTATTCCCTCGTAAACGGACGGATGGAAACGCAGACCGCCTTTATACGGACCTATCGCGCTGTTGAACTGAACTCTGAATCCTCTGTTGACATGAACGTTTCCTTTGTCATCTGTCCACGGAACGCGGAATTTTATCGTGCGCTCCGGCTCGACGATCCTTTCGAGAACTCCGGATTTTATAAATTCGGGATGGCGCGGCAAGACATTGTCAAGCGATTCAAACATCTCGCTGACAGCCTGATGAAACTCCGGCTCTCCGGGATTGCGCTTTACGACAGTAGTCATAAGCTCGTTTAAATATTCGGTCTTGTATTGCATTTATGTGTACCCTCCGGGGAAATAAAAAATATGAACGCATTATATCACTCTGCAAAACGCTTGTCAATAATTTTTTTGAAAAAAATATTAAAAATTTTTATTTTTTTGATTATTTTTGCGTTGTTCCGAAAATATTTCGTAAACCGCCGAAATATTTTTGTGAATCTATACAATATTATATTCGCCGACGGATACATTTGAGAACACAAAATGCCCGATCTTTCGATCGAGCATCTTATATATTTTATCATCGCTTCATCACTTTTCGCTCTTTACTTTTGTGTACGGCGGAACGGACGACGTGATGAACGCGTTTCCGCCGATGACAGAGCCTTCTCCTATCACCGTTTCACCGCCGAGGATCGTCGCATTTGAATAAACGGTAACGTTGTTTTCTATCGTCGGGTGACGTTTGACGCCGGCAAGCAGTTGACCTTTGCGCGTGGAGATCGCACCGAGGGTGACGCCCTGATAGAGTTTTACATTATCGCCGATGATCGTCGTTTCGCCGATGACAACGCCCGTGCCGTGATCGATGAAGAAGTATTCGCCTATCTCGGCGCCCGCATTTATGTCTATCCCGGTGCGGCTGTGTGCGTATTCCGTCATCATACGCGGTATGAGCGGCACATTCTTTATGTAAAGCAGATGGGCTATCCTGTATACAAAGACAGCGAACATACCCGGATATGATATTATGACGTCCTCGTGGCTCTTGGCGGCGGGATCGCCCTCAAATCCCGCTTCGACGTCAAGAAGCAGTTTGCGCTTGAGCGCGGGAAGTTCCGACACAAAATCAATGCATATATCTTCGGTTTTCGAAAGAGAAATATTTTCCTTACACGAATATGTCAGTGCTGCGTATACCTGTTCTTTGAGTGCTGAGTATATCGAGCTCAAAAGTTTTTCAGAACATTCCGCGCCGCGCGCGTCGATGAAATATTCGGGAAAAAGGAGCGCGCGAATATCGTATATCAGATTTTCTATAACTTCGTTCCGAGGCATTTTGGCGCACAGCACTTCGCTTTTGCATTCGAGCTGTTTTGCGGTGCTTTTGATTATCTCCAAGTTTTTATTATTCATCATATCTCGCTTTCTGTGCAAGCGTTCTCAGCTTTGACATATATTCTTCGGCATTTTCCGATTTGAAAATAGCCGTTCCCGCGACAAAAATATCGGCTCCTGCGGCGGATGCCTCCTCTATCGTTTCGGGGCTTATTCCGCCGTCGACCTCGATTTTAATATTTCGTCCCGACGATTTTATCATCTGACGTGCCTGCCGGATCTTTTCGGTCGACCCGGGAATGTATTTCTGCCCGCCGAATCCCGGTTCGACGCTCATGATAAGGAGCATATCTATCTTGTCGAGATACGGAACTATCACCGACACCGGCGTGTCCGGTTTAATTGAAAGCGCCGCTTTTACCCCGCTGTCTATGATCTTGTCGAGCGTTTTATCGACGTCGGCAGTGCTTTCATAGTGTATGGTTATGCTGTCTGCGCCCGCGTCGACAAAAGCGTCGATGTATCTTATCGGCTCCGTTATCATCAGATGCACGTCAAACGGGATGTCGCACACTTCCCTGACCGATTTTATAAGCGGCGCGCCGAAAGAGATGTTTTTGACGAATATCCCGTCCATAACGTCGAGGTGCAGAATGTCCGCGCCGCCGTTATAAACTCTGAGTATTTCGTTTTTCAGATCCTTGTAATCGGCCGCCAGTAAGGACGGCGCTATCATTACTTTGTTGTTCATATAAACCTCAAAATATTATATGCGTATTTGAACGCGGTGTTGACTCTATTGTATTTTACAATTATTTTTGATTTCTGTCAACAGAAATATCGTGCTACTGTATCTTTCCGTTTGAAACGGGCGCTTTTGAAAGCGTTATTTCGAACATACAGTATTTTTCGTATTCGCTCTTTACCGTGATCTTTTCGTCGAGATTGTCCATTATCGTCTTTGAGATATAAAGTCCGAGTCCGACGCCCATCTTGTCGAGCCCGCGGCTCTTATCGCTCTTGTAGAAGCGGTCGAATACGTGCGGCAAGTCTTCCTCGGCTATGCCTATCCCTTCGTTATACACCGAAACCTTTACTTTATCCTGCACGTCCGTTATATTTATGATATATTTTCCGCCTTCGCGCGAGAATTTCACCGCGTTATCGCAGATGTTGTAAAGCACCTGATTTATCGCGTCTTTGTCAGAATAAACGAACAGTCTCTCGGCAGATGCGTTAAACTCGACGTTGAGCTTTTTCTCCTCTATCTTGTTTTCAAACGAAAGCAAGATTATTCTCGCCATTTCGCATATGTCGAACGCCGTTTTTTCAAATTTGCGGTTGCCTGCCTCCAACCGTGAAATATCGAGAAGCTGCGAAACCAGCCGCGACAGGCGGCGCACCTCGTCGGCAACTATCTTTAAATAATACTCGTGTTTTTCGGGAGGTATCGCACCGTCGAGTATCCCGTCTATAAATCCGGATATGGTCGTCATCGGCGTTCTCAGATCGTGCGACACGTTTGCCAAAAAGCTCGAGCGCATGTATTCCATATTCGCAAGCGACTCTGCCATCGTGTTGAACGAGCGGGCGAGCTCCGATATTTCGTCGTTGCCGTTGACGGGAATACGCGTGTCGAACTTTCCCGCCGCAAATTTTTTCGTCGCGGCGCTCATCTGTCTCAGCGGTGCGGCTATGCTCTCAGTGATGACATAAAGCGCGACAAGCGTGACTATCATTATAAGCAAGCTCGCAAGGCTGATCACCTTTACCATGTTGACTGTGTGTATGTTTGCCTTCTCATTGTAGCAAACAAGCAATATTCCGACGTGTTCGATGTTGTCCGCACTTTCGCCGCGCGAATAGATAAGCGGGTTTATGACGACGCCGTATTTCGACGGAAAAAGCCCGCCGAGGTCCGAATAGACTATCGTCTCTTCCGTTCCGTTGCCGTATTCGATGACGTCGCTGTCCGCAATAGCCGCGATGCCGTATTCATTGTCGGTTGAATATCTGATATTTCCCTCCGTATCTGTCAGGATTATCGTCATAATCTCGGAGTTTTTGGACAAAAGATTTATCATTGTCGTAAATTCTTTTACCAAAGAATCCGCCGTGGGATATATCTTTTCGGAAGAAAGATAGTTATATATCAAGCTCGACGTATTTTGGGCGATATCGCGCTTTCGCTCATTGTCGTACTGTATAGTCGTCGTGCTTATTATAGCGGTCAATATCAGAAATCCCAAAAACACGATTACCAAAAACGTCGAAATATATCGCGTGAATATGCTCCTGTTTTTCAAAATGACACCTCGGTAAGAAAAATATCACGGCAGAACGCAAATATGCGCCCTGCCTGAAAAATTTTTTATGAGAATACCTCGAATTTGTAGCCGACGCTCCATACTGTTTTGAGCGTCCATTTATCGCTCACGCCCTCGAGCTTTTCACGCAGACGTTTTATGTGAACATCGACCGTGCGCGTGTCGCCGAGATAGTCAAATCCCCACACTTTGTCGAGCAGCTGATCGCGCGTAAATACTTGGTTTGCGTTAGAGGCGAGGAAATAAAGGAGTTCGAGTTCCTTTGGCGGCAGATCCACCGTCTTGCCTTTTATTTTAAGCTGATATTTTTGCTTCGAAATTTCGATATTCTCGAATCTTATCGTCTCGTCGGCGCTTTTTTCCTCGCGCGTTTTGCAGCGGCGAAGTACGGTTTTTATGCGGACGGAGAGTTCCTTCATATCGAACGGCTTTGTCATAAAGTCGTCCGCGCCGAGTTCAAGTCCCAGCACCTTGTCGAACACCTCGCCTTTTGCGGTGAGCATGATTATCGGCACATTGGAGATCTCGCGTATCTCGCGGCAGACCTGCCAGCCGTCTTTTTCCGTCATCATTATGTCGAGCAAAATGAGGTCCGGCGAATATGATTTAAAAGCCTCTATGCCCGCCGCTCCGTCGTGCGCCGTCGAGACTTCGTAAAACTCCTTTTCAAGATAAAGCTTTATCGCTTCGCAAATGTTGAGATCGTCATCTATAACGAGAATTTTTGTAGCCATAATTGCCTCCGAAGTTATCGTTTTCTTGATTATACCATTTCTGACGCCGGATGTAAAGAATTTTCGTTTAAATTTACACAAAGTTTAATGATCTGACACACTTTATCCCAAAAAAGCCGCATTTTCTATTGATTTATTTTATTTTTTATTGTATAATTTGGTATAAAACAACTATTAAGGAAGTAACAAGATGAAACTCGGAATAGTAGGGTTGCCGAATGTCGGCAAAAGCACTCTTTTTAATGCGATAACCAACGCGGGAGCGGCGTCCGCCAATTACCCGTTTTGCACGATAGATCCGAATGTCGGCATGGTCGCTGTACCGGACAAGCGCCTCGACGTGCTGGCTGAGATGTATTCGCCCGAAAAATACACGCCCGCAGTGATAGAATTCGTCGATATAGCGGGGCTTGTCAAGGGCGCGTCAAAAGGCGAAGGACTCGGAAATAAGTTTCTTTCGCACATAAGAGAAACGGACGCGATAATTCACCTTGTACGCTGCTTTGAGGACGGCAACATCATTCACGTCGACGGATCGGTGAATCCGAAGCGCGATATAGAAACGATAAACCTCGAACTCATTTTCTCGGATCTCGAAATAATCGAGCATCGCATAACGTCGGTCGAGAAGGCGATGAAAGGCGATAAAACGCTCGCGGCGAAGCTTGATGTGCTGAGTAAGATCAAAGACGCGCTCGATAACGGCGTCAGTGCACGCGCAGTCGAACTGAACGACGACGAAAAGGCGCTCATATCGGATACGGCGCTCCTGTCGATGAAGCCGGTCATCTATGTTGCAAACATAAGCGAAGATCAGCTCTCATCTTTCAAAGGCAGCAAGACATACGGCGAGCTCAAAGAGATCGCCGACAGCGAGGGCGCTGAGCTGCTCACCATCTGCGCGGAGATAGAAGCGGAGCTCGCGGAGCTTGACGAAGGCGACAAAGCGGCGTTCCTCGCCGACCTCGGCATCGAAGAGAGCGGTCTCGACTCTCTCATCCGCGCGAGTTATTCCCTGCTCGGATACATCAGTTTTTTGACGGCAGGCCCGAAGGAAGTCCGCGCATGGACGATAGTCAACGGTACGAAGGCGCCGCAGGCGGCCGGAAAGATACATTCGGATATGGAACGCGGATTTATCCGCGCGGAAGTCATAGCTTTCGACGACCTTGTCGCGTGCGGCTCGATGACGGCGGCAAAAGAAAAAGGTCTCATCCGAAGCGAAGGCAAGGATTATGTATTCAAAGACGGCGATATCGTAGTCATAAGGTTCAACGTGTGAGGTAGATATGCTTAAAATAGGTTATCACGTATCGTCATCGGGCGGTTTTGTCTCGATGGCGAAGCAGGCGCTCGACGCCGGCGGCAACACATTCGCATTTTTCACGCGAAATCCGCGCGGAGGCGCGGCGAAGAGCATTGACGAAAAAGATGTCGCGGAGTTTGAAAAAATATCGCGCGCTAACGGATTTCATACGCTGGTGGCACATTCGCCGTACACGCTCAATCCGTGCTCGTCGGACGCTCACCTGCGCGAATATGCGCGCGACACATTCGCAGACGATCTTGCGAGAATGGAATATGTCCCGCACAATTATTATAATTTCCACCCCGGCTGTCATACGGGACAGGGCGTTGACGTCGGTATCGACGAGATAGCCGATATGCTCAACTCCGTATTAAAAGAAGAGCAAACGACTACGGTTCTGCTTGAAACCATGTCTGGCAAAGGAAGCGAGGTCGGCTCGCACTTTGAGGAGCTTCGAGCGATAATCGACCGCGTCGAGTTGTCGTCGCATCTCGGCGTATGCCTTGACACCTGCCACGTCTGGGACGGCGGGTATGATATAGTGAGCGACCTCGACGGAGTGATCGCTTTGTTTGATAAGATCATCGGACTTGACAAGCTGAAAGCCGTTCACCTCAACGACAGCCTTAATCCGTGCGGCGCGCACAAGGACAGGCATGCAAGGATCGGCGAAGGACACATTGGGTTTGACGCGCTGTGCCGCGTGATAAATCACCATGCACTGCGTGAACTTCCCTTCATTCTCGAAACGCCGAACGACGAAGCCGGATATGCCCGCGAGATCGCAATGCTGAAAGAAGCGTACAAAAATTAAAGCATCAAAAAACTCCGCCGCGGCGGAGTTTTTTATTTTTATCACAAAGCATATTTTTTCATATATTTACGGTAGTTTTCGTTGAATTTTCGCTCGCCCGATTTTATATTGTTCAAATATTCGTGCATATTGAGCGCATCGTATTTTGATATTTCTATAACGCATCCCGCTATATTCGAGCAATGGTCGGCGACGCGCTCGCAATTCGTAAGTATATCCGCGAGGACAAATCCGTGTTCTATCGTGCACTCGTTGTTTTGCAAGCGGCGTATATGATTTGATTTTATCGTATCGCGCAGATAGTCGACAGTCTGTTCGAGCGGCTCGACAAGCGCCGCCGTTTCGAGATCGTTATCATAAAACGCTTTCAGCGAAAGATCGAGTATCTCGCACACAGCGCCGCTGAGAACATCCATCTCATGCCTTGCCTCTGCCGAAAAATCGACTTTGTTGTCGGTTATCTCCTCGGCAGACTCGACGATGTTTACCGCGTGATCGGAAATGCGCTCGAAATCGCCGATAAGATGAAGCAGTTTTGTCACCTCGCGGCTGTCTTTTTCCGTCATGTTTTCGCTTGATATCTTCACGAGATACGAGCCGAGCGCGTCCTCATACACGTCCGCCTGCGCTTCGCTGTCGCGCACGGCGTCGGCGGTTTTTTTATCATATGCGAACAGCAGACCGAGCGCTCTTTTGATCGATGTGAACGACGTGTCCGCCATTATGCGCGCCACGTCATCGGCGCGCTGGATAGCGATCGTCGGGGATTTGAGCAGACGTTCGTCAAGCATATTCGTCTTTTCCGTTTCTTCTCCGTCTTTGACCGATATATACGCCAGATGTTCAAGCTGTTTTGAGAACGGCGCGATGAGCGCTACGGACACGACCTTGAACAGCGTATGCACCGCGGCGACTCCCATAGTGCCTATCGCCGTTCCGACAAATGTGAATTTGAATATGCCGTTGAGTATATAGAACAAAATGAGGACGGCCGCAACGCCGATGAGATTGAAATAAAGGTGTATGAGCGCGGCGCGCTTGCCGTTTTTATTTGCGCCTATAGACGATATGAGCGTCGTCACGCACGCGCCGATGTTCGCTCCCATGATTATCGGCATCGCCATGCCGTATGTGATGGAACCCGTCGCCGTCATCGACTGCAAAATACCGATGGACGCCGACGATGACTGAACTATCGCCGTCAGTGCTATACCGACGAGTATGCCGAGCAACGGATTTTCAAACGCGGTCAGTACAGATTGGAACTCAGCGCTTTTTCCGAGCTCCGACACAGCTTCCGACATCGTTTCCATGCCGATCATCAGCACTACAAAGCCGAGAAATGCCGTTCCGATGTCGCGTTTGCGTCCGCGCTTCGATAAAAGTATCATAAATATACCGATAACGGCAAGTATCGAGAGCCACGACGCCTCGGACGGCTTTATAAATTGAAGCAGATACGACGTGCCGCCGATGCCGGAAAGACCTGTCAGCCACGACGTCACCGCCGTGCCGACGTTCGCTCCCATGATCACGCCGACAGCCTGAGAAAGAGTCATCGTTCCGGAGTTGACAAGACCGACGACCATGACAGTCGTCGCGCCCGACGACTGGATCACAGCCGTGACGGCGAGACCAAGCAAAAAGCCCTTTAATTTGTTCGACGTCATCTTGCCGAGCGTCACTTTGAGCTTGTTGCCGGCGCTCTTTTTAAGCGAATCGCTCATAACGTTCATGCCGAACAAGAAAAGCGAGAGTCCGCATATCAGCGCTAAAATATCGAATATGTCCATATCGCTTCAAAATCCCCCTATTTTATTCTATATTAACATAAAATCACATTGAAATCAATATTTTAATTTGATTTTTTGATTTGATTTTTTTCGCCGCCGTTTTTATGAAAAAAAGCGGGGCGCAAACAAGTGAATGCGCTCCGCTTTTTAAAAATCAAATACCGCTTTTCCGTCGACAAGTTTCAGAGCTGCGGAAAATTCTTTACCGTTTTTTGAAACAAATCCCTCGATTTTCGACGTTTTCCCCGTTTCGAGAAGAAGCCTTGCGTTGCTCAGCGAGATCGTACGCCCGCAGATAACTCCGTTTATCTTAAAATTACAGCCGTCTTTAAATCCGGTGCAGGCATAGCCGTAGCGCGAGCGGATAACGTCGCGCGAGCACAGGGGGCATCTGCCGGCGATATCGCCGTAAAAGCCCATATCGGTGTCTTTTTCGGGCGGAAGTTCCCTCTTTTCGAAAACGGTCGCTATCTCCGCTTCGGCGAGCTTGACGCTTTCGTCGACCGTCATTTCGCCGTGAAACACCTTTTTGAGCGCCTTGCCCATTTCGCTCGTTTTGTATTTGTCCATCGATATGTTCATGCGCGAGAGCGATTCAATAAGAAATTCGCCGTTCGGCAGTATGGTGTAGACGTCTTTTTTGAGGTCGATGTACTTGCTTTTTCGCGCGTTATCGATTATTCCCGTGCGCGTCGCCTCCGTGCCGAGTTCAAGCCCTTCGAATATCGCGCGATATTCCTCGGCGTCGTCATCGTTTTCGGCGGCGGCTTTTTCTTCCCTGAACGGATTTTTCAAATAATTGTTCAGCGTTTCTATCGTATAATGTTTCGGCGCGCTCGTCTCCTTTTCGACGGGTACGAAATTCACGTTCACCTCATCGCCGACTTCGAGCTTCGGCAAGATCTTGTCCTTTTGCGAAAAATCATCGTATTTCGTCCAGCCCTTTTCGAGTATCACCGTGCCTTTGAGCGAAAACTGTTCGAGACCTCCGAGGTCGATGACTATCTCCGTTTTTTCCGCAACGCACTTTTCCGAGCAGAACACGGCGACAAAGCGGCGCAAAACAGCAGAATACACTTTAAATTCATCATCGTTAAGATCCGTCTTTTTCGGTATCTTATACGTCGGAGTGAGCGCGGAGTGCGATTCTTCGAGTCGTCGAAAATGCTCTTTTCGTCCTTAAAAACGACCGGATATCCGATGGTTTTTAAATTGCCGATTATCGCCTTCATCTTGTCTTTTTCGGCTGTGGCGAGATATTCCGAGTTCGTGCGCGGATATGTGACATACCCCGCTTCGTAGAGCTTTTGAAGTATTTCGAGGCTCTGTGTCATCGGCATTTTATATTTCTTGCCGAGAAAATTCTGGAGCTTTGACAGCGAAAACAGCTTTCCGGGCGAGATGTTGTCCTTTTTCTTCTTTTTGTCCGTGACAACAGCGCGCGCCGCGTTGTATTTTCGGCAAAGATCGTCCGCTTTTTTTCTGTCGTTTTTGTCAAATTTTTGCTTTGAAACGAGTTCTGTCTCTTCTCCGCCCGTCTCGGCTTTGCTGACGAGCGCATAATAAATATCGGGCACAAAATTTTTTATCGACATATCTCTGTCGTATATCGCCTTGACTATCGGTATTATCACGCGGCCGACGCGAAGGAGCGTCCCCGTGCGGAGAGTGGCGTATCGCGTCAGATTGACGCCGTATAGCCAGTCGATGAACGTGCGTGCAAATCCCTCATTTGCAAGATTTTGATAATCCGTCTCGTCTTTCATATCTTTAAGCGCCGCAGATACCGTTTCAGGCGTTTGATCCGGCAGCCAGAGACGTTTCAGTTTTTTTCCCGACACGCCCGTTTTCTCTATGCAAAGGCGCACGATTATTTCTCCTTCGCGATCGGCGTCGCCGGCGTTTACTATCGTGTCGACGTCGTCGCGCAGACAAAGGGATTTTATCACTTCAAACTGACGGCGCACGCCGTCGTCGCCGTCGTTTCTCATCGAGTCCGTGCGTAGCTTATATTTAAAACTTTCGGGAAAGCACGGCAGATTTTCAAGCGTCCAGCGCGCGTTATCCGCTTTTTCCGATGAATAATCCTCTATATCGCAAAGCGAAAAGAGGTGTCCGAAAGCCCATGTGATGATGTAGCCGCACCCCTCGAGATATCCGTTTTTACGTTCAAGCTTTCCTATGCCGCCGGCAATATTGCGCGCAAGCGACGGCTTTTCCGCGATAATGAGAATCATAAGATATTTCCTATCGTATGTTTTATGGTAAATTCCGTTTACATTTTTGATTCCGCGAGCAGCTGCCCGTCTTTCGGCAGTTTTTTAGCGGCGATAAAATACAGTACAAGCGTGCCTATAAGCGTTATCGCCCACGAGATCGGATACGAAAGATAAAGCATTTCAAGCGTTCTGTTTGCCGCAAAGGCGGTATACACCCATATTATCCTTATTCCGCATATTCCGAAAATTGATATTATCATCGGAGATACGGAGTACCCAAGCCCGCGAAGCTGACCTACGACGGTGTTTTCAAGCCCGAGCAGCAGATGCGGGAGAATAACTATCAACATTCGCGTCATTCCGTAGTTTATCGCCTCATCTTCCCCGGGCAGATATATCCCGAGCAGCTGCCGTCCGAATATGTAGACAAGGCCCGAAAGAAGAAAACTTATTGCGGCGGTCATCGCCATACAGATCCAAAATACTTTGCGCGTGCGCTTATATTGGCGCGCTCCGTAGTTCTGCCCCGTGAACGTGATCGCGGCGTGATAGAACGCATTTTCCGCCACATATACAAAGCCCTCGATGTTCCCCGCAGCCGTGTTTCCGGACATAACTATATCGCCGAACGAATTCATCGACGACTGGATTATAACGTTTGAAATGGAGAAAAGCGATCCCTGTATCCCCGCGGGAAGCCCCACGACGGCTATCATTTTGAGCTCTTTTTTGTATATTTTCAATTTGCTGAAATAAAGTCGGCACGGGCCGTCGCTCTTGACAAGACAAAGCGTCACGAGAAACGCCGATATCGCCTGCGAAACAAGCGTCGCGAGCGCAACTCCGTCAACGTCCATATGTAAAAAGTAGACAAAGATAAAATTGAGTATGATGTTCACAAATCCCGCAACGGTAAGGAAGTAAAGCGGGCGCTTTGTGTCTCCCATCGCGCGCAAGACGGCGCTTCCGAAGTTATAAAGCATATTCACCGGCGCACCGATGAAGTATATCCTCATATACGAGACCGCCATATTAAGCACGTCACCATCCTCGGGTGTATTCATCCAAACGAGCAGCACGCGTGCGGCAAAAAAGCCGAACAACCCGACAACAAGCCCGGAAACAAGCGATATTGCTATTGAGGTGTGCGTCGCTCTGTGCGCGCCTTCTCTGTCCTCGGCGCCGAGATATCGCGCCACAACGACAGACGAGCCGACCGAAAGACCTATGACGACGTTGATTATAAGATTTATTATCGCGCTTGTCGCGCCCACGGCGGCGATAGCCTTCTGCCCGTTTGAAGCAAACTGCCCGACAATAATAAGATCCGCCGCATTGTAAAGCAGTTGAAGAGAGCCGGAAGCCATCAGCGGCAGGGCGAACATTATTATCTTGCCGAGAAGCGGGCCATGCGTCATATCTATTTGATTGCTTTTTCTCATATGTAACCTTAAAATGGATATTTATTAAAAAATTTGTATTAAAGCTACGGCTTCTATCATCGCACAAAGTGCGATATCATACCGCAGATATATCACCGGTTCCGATATCATTGTAAAAGGCACGCCGATGGCGTGCCTTTTTTGCATGGGGTGGGTAATCGGACTCGAACCGACGGCCTCCAGGGCCACAACCTGGCGCTCTAACCAACTGGGCTATACCCACCATATAAAATTAAAAACCTATAAAAATCAAAAATTTTCGTCCGCACTGCCTCCGAAAATTTTTTGGTGGGGGCGGAGGGAATCGAACCCCCGACCTTCTGCACGTCAAGCAGACACTCTAACCAGCTGAGCTACGCCTCCGTTCGATATTGGCGTGCCTTGGGGGATTCGAACCCTCGACCTACTGCTTAGAAGGCAGTTGCTCTATCCTGCTGAGCTAAAGGCACAAATGGAGCGGATGATGGGAATCGAACCCACACAACCAGCTTGGAAGGCTGGAGTTCTACCACTGAACTACACCCGCATAGGAGCGCATTTTTTCAAGCGCTCATATATATTAACACAATCAAACCGCTTTGTCAACAGTTTTTTTCTTTTTTAAGGCTTAATTTTAATAGAAAAACGAAAAAATCAATCTTCCGGCGCTGTGAATGCCACAAAATTTTTGATGATCTGTGCGTGATAGGCCTGCAAATCTTTCATTTCCTCTGTTTTTGAGGATGAGGTTAAATACGGCACGGCTTTCAGCACAATGAGCGTGTTTGACGGCATTGACGAAAATCCCGGCATGGAATAATATGCGTCGCATTCGCCGAGCCGTATCGCATATTCGTCGTACCGCGCATTATCGTGAACTTCTATGTCGTATAATGCTGTCGTGACAAACATTCCGCTGTCTTTATACATCTCATACAGCGTCGGATCGAGCAAAAGGATGAAATAATCCTGATACAAAAGCGTCTGCATCGTCGAGGTTATGTTTGAATTCAGCACGCCCGACATCTCGTCGGTCTTATTCGAGATGAACGTCTCGCGTGAAAAGCACACCTCGATCTTCCCGTTCCCGTCGATATCCTCGGCAAAATCCGAAAGCGACGACACAATGTCGTTATACTGCGTTGTCGTTATCGTCCCGCCGGAGCCGACGAACATCACAAACGCGTCATAGTTTGTCCTGGTGAATATCTGGACGCAGCATATTATCGCCACGACGAGAAAAAAGACCGTTATTATCGTCGCCAATTTATGATGATACCAAAAATTATCGAGCCATTTAAGCATAATATCCCCTTTGCCATCCGCGTTTTTTCTAATTATACCAGTTCAAATCCGAACAGTCAATATTATTATGCGGATAAAATGTAAAATTTCATCCGATATGTGATATGGCGCGCTTGTTTTTATAAAAAATTCGGGGGACGCCTTAAATGTCCCCCGAAAGTTAAAGTTTAAATATAAATCTTCGCTATTATGAACAATATGAGCATCCAGAAAAGCTGATAAAGCACGGGATACAGCGAGGAGACAGCGCCCGCAGTGGCGATTACAATTCCCGTAAGTACCATGCCGATTATGACAGCCGCTATCTTTATTCCGAGATTCGTTTTTCTGATATTCAGTATCTTATCGCAAAGAAGGAATGTTCTGATAAGTCCCTTTCTTGTTCCTGTGGAAACTATCGAGCCGACCTTTGCGGACACGCTCTCTTTGACCTCGGGTTTATCGCAGCCTTTGATCACTCTGACGGGTTTTTCGGTCGGGTTGATCTTGTTCTTATAAAGGATATCGTTATCTATGCAAGGATCGGTGGAACGTATCGAAACGCACACGCCCTCGTTGCACAAATGGCGAACTATGTATAAGAAATCAGCCGATATGTTGTATTGGATATAGAACTTCGAAACGACAACCTCGTCGCAAGCGAGATAAAGGATGCGCCTATTTGTCTGACCTTCATAATCTTCATCGCCGGGCTCATACATCGTTTCAAAGCACTGACTTTCCATATATGCCTGTTGACCTATAACAATGTGTCTGCCGTCGACGAAAGCGTCGATGCCCGTGTCCGTTATTGCCTTGACGTCAACGTCTTCGGAGTTGAGCGAATCGAGCGTCGCCTGTTTGAATACCGTCGCAAGCGGACCGCCCGTTTTTGCAAACACGCTCGATGCAAAGTATATAACGTTCTCAATATGATAATTTTCAAATACTTTTACGCTCTTTATCTTTATTCTTTCGGGCGGGAAAGCGTCTGTGTCATAAAATGTTATAGCGGCGATCTTCTCGTTGTTTTCGGGCGTTGAGTCGCCGATTATCGCCGAGCTGTTCGAGTACGCTCTGACTGCGCTGAGATACATCGGATAAATAAACGATATGAGCGCCGTTATCGGTGCGCAGAACGCAAACGCCATGTAGCCGTTTGAAAGACCGGTATACAAATCTTTATTAAGGAATACAACGGATATCACCGTCGCAATAACGGAAGCAAGAACGGCGATGGGAAGAAGTATGAGCAAAATTCTTGTGTATGCCGGAGACTCGGATTTCTTTTTGAAAAAGTCGGAAACAAAATCGGTGTCATCTACTTTGTAAATGTCGGAATAATCGCCGAGATGCTCGGAAAACGCTTCTTCTTCGGGATATCTTTCGGTGCGCGTCATTTTTGCGATAACGCTCTTCGGACCGGCTGACGACACGATCTTGAATGCGTATATATCAGCCCTGATCGAATAAAATTCGAATATCAAACTGAACAGCACACATATTGCAAATACGAAGTTGTAAAGCGGGAGGCTGCTTTCGAACAGCGCCGCGAATATCGAAAGCACCGAGAAAACGATCGCCACAATGAACGCGCACAGCGTTACCGTATCGGCGTTGAATTTTCCTTTGAATAGCAGAACTATCGAATTGGAAAGTGCCTCGTACGCTATTACGCCGCAGCACATCATTATGCAAGAATCAACGATTGTAAGCGCCAGCAAATTTCCGTTAAAAAGATCAAATCCCGTAATAAGCCGCGGCAGTGCCTCAATAACAAACAGCGCGATGGCAAATATTCCCGCAACAATCATTTTGATTTTTTGAGAGCTGTATTTAGCTCGGTAACTTTGAAGCACGTCCTGCTTTTGAGTGCTGTCCGTATATTCGTCATACGACGTGTCGATCTCTTCCTGTTTTGAGTCGGAATCGTCGCTGTTTTTTGCTTTGGAAGCGACAGCGCTCATTTCGGTGCTGTCCATACTGTTCAAAGCGTCGATCTCATCGGTGCTTTCAAACGCATTTTCACCGAATATTTTTTTTGCGTCGACTTTTTCGACATCGTTTCTCGGATCGAGGCCGAACGCTTTCATCATCTGCGTGTCCGACGGATCTTTTTCCTTGATTTCTTCTGTATTTGCGATTTCTTCTGTATTTGCTATGTTTTCATTTTCCATATCATCA
>CAJONA010000033.1 GCA_905235755.1 uncultured Clostridia bacterium | reverse complement strand
CGCGGGGCACAAGACGGGACTTATCGGCACGATAGGAAATTTCATCGGCAAAACGCGGCATGACACGTCGTACACGACGCCGCCGCCCGATGTCGTGGCGGAGCTGCTTGAAGAAATGCGCGACGACGGCGTGGAATATGTCGTGATGGAAGCGTCGTCGCACGCGCTCGATCAGCGGCGGCTCGACGGACTGCATTTCGACGTCGGGATATTCACAAATCTCACGCGCGACCACCTCGACTATCACAAGAGCATCGAGGCGTGCGCCGAGGCAAAAGCGCGGCTGTTTGAGATGTGCGGCGCAAGCGTCATAAATCTCGACGACGCTCACGCAAAAGAAATGGCGTGGCACGCGGCGGGAAACGTTTACTATTGCTCAAAAATCGACGCCGCCGCCGAATTTTTCGCCGATAATGCCGAAGTGGGAATGTCACATCTCGGCTTTTCCCTGCACCACGCGGGCGGCACGACAAAAATATCGTCCTCCCTCACCGGCGGCTTTTATATCTATAACGTCATGTTCGCCGCTGCGGCGGCTTTGCTGCTCGGCGTCGACGCCTCCGCTATAGCGGAAGCCGTCGCGGAGTTCAGCCGCGTCGACGGCAGAATGGAAACATACAAAATAGGAGGCGCGACGGCTGTCATAGATTACGCCCACACTCCCGACGCGCTTGAAAAAGCGCTCTCGACGCTTCGCCCGCTCACGTGCGGCAAGTTGACTGCGCTGTTCGGCTGCGGCGGAGAGCGCGACCGAGGCAAACGCGCGATGATGGGAGACGTCGCCGCAAAATACGCCGACGTCGTTATCCTTACGTCCGATAATCCGCGCTCGGAAGATCCGTGCGCGATAATAGAGGAGATCTCGCGCGGCGTACCGAAGGACAAGACGCTCATAAAGATACCCGACCGCGCCGAAGCGATCAAGACCGCGCTCAGATCGCTGAAAAGCGGCGACGCCGTTCTCATAGCCGGGAAAGGGCACGAGGATTACCTTATTGACGCCGACGGAAAGCATCACTTTTCCGACAGAGAGCAGGTCGAAATGTTTACTCGCAAAGGAAATTAAAATGTATTACAGCTTAAAAGAAAACGGCTTAAGCCTCGATGAAATACTGCAAATAACGGGCGGCGAGGCGCACAATTTTCCCGCCAAACCGATGTATATATACGGCGTTTGCACCGACACGCGCAAAGAGCCGAAGGATTCGATCTTCATAGCGCTGCGCGGCGAAAACTTCGACGGACACGGCTTTGTCGAAGCGGCATACGCCCTCGGTGCGAAATGCGCTGTAACGGAAAAAGAATATGATACGGATAAACCGTACATTGTTGTAAAAAATACTCTTACGGCGTATGGCCGTATAGCCGGCGCGTACAGAAAGAAATTCAATATACCGGCGATCGCCGTCACGGGAAGCGTCGGAAAAACGACGACAAAAGAGGCGATATGCGCGACACTCGGCGCAAAATACAAAGTCTGCAAAACAAAAGAAAATCACAACAACGAGGTCGGTCTGCCGCAGACGCTCCTCTCGATAGACTCCTCGCACAAGATCGCCGTCGTCGAAATGGGAATGAGTGCAATGGGTGAGATATCGGCGCTCTCGCGCCTGACGTGCCCCGACATTTCGGTCATAACAAATATAGGCACGTCGCATATAGAGTTTTTAGGTTCACGCGAAAATATAATGAAAGCAAAGCTCGAAGTGCTCGACGGCATGAGCGACGACGGAATACTTATCATAAACGGCGACGACGATATGTTAAAAAATGTAACAAACACGGCGCAGTTTTGCGTGCGCGTAGGGATCGACGACAAGCGCTGTTATTTTCGGGCGACGAACATAAAATACGCCGAAAACGGCACGACTTTTGACATCGTATGCCCTGACGAAGCGATAAAAGATCTCTTAATCCCGTCGATAGGCAGGCACAGCGTTTATGCGGCGGCATTTGCCGTTGCGTGCGGCGTTATATGCGGTCTTGACGAAAACGAGATACGGCGCGGCCTTGCAAGCTATGTCCCTGCCGATATGCGCCAGAATATAACGCGGCGCGAGAAATACACAAAGATCGAGGACTGCTACAACGCAAGCCCCGAATCCATGCGTGCGAGCATAGACGTGCTGAAATTTCTCGCCGACAAAGACGGCGGCAGAACTGTCGCGGTGCTCGGCGAGATGCGCGAGCTCGGCGCTCACGCGCCGGCGCTTCACAAAAGCGTCGGAGAGTACGCCGCGAAAAACGCCGACGCGCTGTTTTTGTTCGGCGATAATGAAAACGTCCGCGCGCTCGCCGACGGCTATTATGCCGGCGGAAAAGTGCCGATCATGCTCGGCGACGACGCCGCCGCGGCGGTAAACACGATAAAACAAAACATAAAAGACGGCGACGTACTGCTTTTCAAGGCGAGCCGCGCCGTAATGCTTGAAAAACTGTCGGAGAAACTGTAAATGTACATTTATCTTATCATTGCGATGATCGCTGCGCTGTCGGCGACGGCAATACTGCTGCGCATATTCATCCCGAAGCTGAAAAGTCTCAAAATGGGACAGCCGATATACGAAATAGGCCCGCGCTGGCACAAGTCCAAAGAGGGCACTCCCACCATGGGCGGACTGTTCTTCATCATACCGATAATGCTTGTTCTCATCATAGCGTCACTCGTGATGCCCGACATGCTCGACCTGCCGCGTCTTTGGATAACGGCGATCTCGTCAATGCTTTTCGGACTGATCGGCATAATCGACGACATGGCGAAACTTCGCAAAAAAGAAAATATGGGACTCACCGCTCCGCAAAAATTCTTTCTGCAGCTCGTCGTCGCGTCGGCATTCGTCGGAATAATGGCATATAAAGGCTATATAAACACGGTGATCTATATCCCGTTTTTTAAGGTGGATATAGACTTCGGATTTTTCTACTATATAATTTCCGTCGTGCTGATATGCGGAGTGGTCAACAGCGTGAACCTCACCGACGGTATCGACGGGCTTGCGGCGTCCGTAACGGCTGTCGTAGCTGCGTTCTTCTTAGTCATGGCGTCGGTATCGGACAACGTCACGGTATGCCTTTTTTCCGCGGCTGTGTTCGGCGGCTGTATAGGATTTTTGATATATAACGCATACCCTGCCAAGATATTTATGGGCGACACAGGCTCGCTTTTTCTCGGCGGAGCCGTCGTGGGGCTGGCGTTTTTGTACGCTTCGCCGCTGATAATCCTTGTCGTCGGCATCGTGTACGTCATAGAGACGGCGTCGGTCATTTTACAAGTCACTTATTACAGACTCTCGCACGGCAAACGCCTGTTTAAAATGGCGCCTATACACCACCACCTTGAAAAATGCGGATTTTCCGAAAATAAAATAGTCTTTATCGCCATATGCATAACGCTCGTATTTTCGGTGATATCCGCGCTGTTTATGTAAAGGAGGAAAATATGGAAAACGATAACGTAAAGAAATCGAAAAACTCGTTTTGGCATGAGCTTTTGCATCCGTCCGAAAAAGTCGTTTTCCGTACGAAGGGCGGCATCGACAAGCAGTTTTTGATCATAGTCTCGATCCTAATCGGATTCGGCTCGATAATGGTATTCTCTGCGGGATATGTGTACGCGTCAAAATTTTTCGGCGACAGTTTCTACGTTATAAAAAGGCAGCTTTTATTCGCCGTAATAGGCGTCGCAGTGATGATACTTCTCGCAAATATAGATTACGCTTTGCTTAAAAGATTTACACTGCCGATATTCGCGGTAAGCTATATACTGCTTTTGCTTGTTATCATTCCCGGCGTCGGAACGACGACAAACGGCGCAACGAGATGGCTCGATATAGGCATCATTCAATTTCAGCCGTCGGAGGTCGCAAAATTCGCGCTCATACTCTTCCTTGCGACGTACGTCTCGTTCTTCGAGGACAAAATAAAAAGCTTCAAATACGGAATACTCTTCCCCGCGCTTGTGATCGGTGCAGTATGCGTTGCGACGATGCTGGAACATCATATGTCGGGAACGATCATCATCTTTCTCATCGGCGCGTGCATGATATTTCTTTCCGGCGCCGATTGGAGATGGCTCGCCGCCATCGGCGGCACATTCGCCGCCGGCGCTCTCGGGATCGTGCTGTTCACCGATTACACAAAGGATCGCATTGACGCTTGGCTGCACCCGGAAAACGACCTGCTCGGCAAAGGCTGGCAGCCTTATCAAAGCTTGCTTGCGATCGGTTCGGGCGGATTGTTCGGCGTCGGACTCGGCAACAGCTATCAAAAACAGCTGTGGCTTCCCGAGCCGCAGAACGACTTCATCTTCGCAGTCATTTGCGAGGAACTCGGACTCATCGGCGCCGTCGCCGTGATAGTTCTGTTCTTTTTACTTATACGCCGCGGACTTATCATCGCGCGGCGCGCGCCCGATACGTTTTCAACTATGCTCGCAATGGGACTGACCGCGAAAGTCGGCATACAGGCGATACTGAATATCGCCGTCGTCACGGCGTCCATACCGACGACCGGCATATCATTGCCGTTTTTCAGCTACGGCGGCTCGGCGCTCGTCATGCAGCTCGCCGAGATGGGCATAATACTTTCAATATCGAGATATTCGAGACAAAGAGAAATTTAACGGAGGTAAAGCGTGAGAATTTTGCTTGCCGGCGGCGGCACTGCCGGCCACATAAATCCTGCTATCGCAATAGCAAACACGGTGAAGGCGCACGAGCCGGACTCCGAAATAGCGTTCATAGCGACGTCGAAAGGGCTTGAAAACGATCTCGTCAAAAACGCGGGATATGATACTTATCACATCGAGATGAGCGGGCTTCAACGCTCGCTTTCGCCGCGCAACATAAAGACGGCATACCTATATCTCACGGCGCCGTCAAAGGCAAAAAAGCTGTTAAAGAGCTTTTGCCCCGACATCGTCGTCGGCACGGGCGGCTACCTCTCGTGGCCTCTTATCAAAGCCGCGTACTCGCTCGGGATACCGAGCGCGATCCATGAATCGAACGCGATACCGGGCAAAGCCGTCAAGATGGTAGCGGACAAGGTAAACAGGATTTACCTCAACTTTCCTTCCGCCGCGGATGCGTTTAAAGACAGATCGAAAATACTTGTCGTCGGAAATCCGCTCCTTCAGGACGGATATGTCGAGCGCTCCGAAGAACTTCAAAAAAAGCTTGATATACCCGCGTTTGCAGATCACACGGTGCTTTCGTTCGGCGGCAGTCTCGGCGCGGAAAAGCTCAACAACGTAATTCTCGAAGTCGCCTCAAAATTCAAAGGCGTCATGCCGAACGTATTTTTTGCCCTTTCGTCAGGCGGCAAAAAATACGCGGATGTTATGGCGAGCGCCGAAAAAGTAGGCGTTTCGGAAAGTCAAAACATCAGGATAATGCAGTATATTTACAATATGTCCGAATGGGAAGCGTGCGCCGACATAGTGATCTGCCGCGCGGGCGCGATGACGATCTCGGAGATGGCGCTCATGGGGAAAGCGGCGATAATCGTCCCCTCCCCTTACGTCACGAACAACCATCAGTACGAAAACGCAAAGCGTCTTTCCGACGCCGGCGCCGCGATAATGATAGAGGAAAAAGACCTCACAGCCGAACGGCTCTCAAAAGAACTCGAAGAGTTGATATCGGACACGGGCAAGCGCAGAAAGCTGAGCGAAAATATACGTAAATTCGCTTATCCGCAGGCGAAAGAACGCATATACAACGATCTGACAAAGCTGATAAAAGAGAACAAATAATATAAATTATAATTCAGGCATCCTGCCGTCACGCGGCAGGATGCTTTTCTTTGTTTTTTTTCGTTTAGTAAATCCAATTTACGTTTTAAATTTCAAATCAGCAAACTTTTGTTCTTAAAATCTTCAAAAATCGCTCGATTTAAAAACATTTGTTTTTACATTTTCCTTTTTTTGGAGATTTTTTTGTTTTTTTCCGACTTTTTTATAAAAAAATATTGCAATTGGAAAAAAAGCATATTAAAATATAATTGTATATCGGGCGTAAAAATGCGCCCTCGGCATAAAAAGTAATTTAAATTTAACATCAAACATATAAAAATTCGGGAGGTTAAAAATGAATTTTGAATTCAACCAGGACTTCGATAGCGGAGTAAAAATTAAAGTCATAGGCGTCGGCGGCGGCGGTGGAAACGCTGTCAACCGCATGATCGCAAAAAACATTCAGGGCGTAGATTTCGTCACTATCAACTGCGACAAGCAGGTACTGCTCGCGTCGAGCGCGCCGGCAAAAATTCCGATAGGCGAAAAGATCACAAAGGGGCACGGCGCAGGCTCGAATCCCGAAGTGGGCAAAGCTGCGGCGGAAGAAAGCCTTGAAGAGATCCAGAACGCAGTTCGCGGCGCAGACATGGTCTTCATCACGACAGGTATGGGCGGCGGCACAGGCACAGGCGCGGCTCCGGTAGTTGCAAAAGCCGCAAAAGACATGGGCATACTCACGATAGGCATCGTAACGAAGCCCTTTGAATTTGAAGGAAGAAAGAGAATGGTTCAGGCCGAACAAGGCATCATCGCTCTTCGCGACTATGTTGATTCGCTCGTCGTGATCCCGAACGAGAGACTGAAACAGATCTCCGAAAACAGGATATCGCTCGCAAACGCGTTCGATTACGCTGACGAAGTTCTCTGCCATGGCGTTCAGAGCATTTCCGATCTTATCAACACCCCTGGTATCGTAAACCTCGACTTTGCGGACGTTACAGCCGTAATGAAGGACGGCGGTTACGCTCACATGGGTGTCGGCGAAGGCAGCGGCCGCGACAAAGCCGAAACGGCGGCTCGCGCAGCTATATCCAGCCCCCTTCTCGAAACAACAATCTCCGGTGCTATGGGCATACTTATCAACATAACAGCTTCTCCCGACGTCATACTCGACGAAGTGGAAACGGCTTCTTCGATGATATCAAGCGAAGCTCATCCCGACGCAACGATCATTTGGGGTGCTACATTTGACAAGAACCTCGAAGACACGATGAAAGTTACCGTTATCGCAACGGGCTTCAGATCGGACGACATCTCGTCAAGTACTTCAAAGCTCAGCGCAACGTCGACCATCCCGGCGATGGGCAACACAGGCTCGTTCAGCACAAGTTCGTTCAAGCCCGCGTCGAGCACGCAGCAGTTCAAGCAGCCGGTCAATGAAGCTGAACCTGCTCCGGCAGAACCGTCCGACGCTCTTATTTCGGATCGTGATTTTGACGACATAATGACGATACTCAAAAAGAACAGAGGATAATCGATAATACATAAAATCTCCTCAGGGCTTCCCTGCGGAGATTTTTATACAGACGCAAATATACCCGTCGGCGTGCCGACGGGTATATTTATTTATTTAAATGTCTAAATATTTATTCTTTGCCCGGCGCGTCTTTAAGGTCTATAACAATATTCTTAGCGTCGCCGCTTATTTTGATCCTTTCATCTTCGCCGCACACGTTCAGCACGAAATTTTCTCTCGATACGTTCGCGGTGCTGTCGAAATCGGCTCTGACGCTGTACGAGCATTCGCCGATATCGAACAAAAACGTCGCATCAGCAAGGAAAATTCCCTTTTCGGAGAATGCGCGGATAATGTCATAGATCAGCCCCGCGGCGCTCGATACAGAATCGCAGTTTTCAATTTCTATACTGTGCATCTTCGTTATGCAAGATATGTCATACTCGCAGGACATATCGACAGTTCTGAATGCATAATTCTCCTGACCGTCCTCAAATTCGTCGAGCCACTTTGTGCGTGCGACATATTCTTCGTATTCCGTCAGGATCTCCGTCATTATCTTTTTATCCATTTTCAGATTTTCGGCAGTCACGCCGTAGCTGTCTGTTATATCGAGCGGCGAAACATAAAGCGTGAAGTTCACGGCGTCACCCGTGCACACTGCGTTCACGATGTACCAGCCGTTTGTCGTCTTGTTCTGCGTGAAGTTGACTATCTCAAAATTTGACGTCGGATACTTCTCTCCCAGATAGTCGTATACGCGTTTTTCGGTCTTCTTATCATCGGAACACGAAGCGAAAGCAAATATAACGGCGGCGATCAAGACCGCCGCTGTTTTTTTACTTATCCCGACGATGTTCTTCATAGTATCTCCTATCAGCAGTTGACGATCGCGATCTCTAAGGCGCGGATCGCCGTTTTAAGAGAGATAGCGCTCGCGGATCCGGGCTCGAACTCTTTTGCATCCGGAACATGGATGAACCCCATCTTGCGTCCGCGTCCGTCGCGCCTGTCCTTTTCAAGCGCGGTGTAAAGCACGAGATTACAAATATACGTCCCCGCGCTGAACGAATAGCTTGCAGGTATGTCTTCCATTTTCATTGCGTCAAGCATTTTTCGATGATCGAAAGTGGAAAAATAAGCGTCCGCGCCGTCGGGCGATATGTATCTTTCGCACGGCGCGCCGTCCTCGCTCGGGTAATTTCCCGCGTTGTCCTTTATCGCGCCGCAAACATTCACGCCGACGCGCTCCACGCTTATCTCGCGCTGCCCGCTCGCCAGTCCGCACATTATGACGGCGTCGGGATCAAATTCGTCTATTTCGCGCGTCAGTTTTTCCGGCGCGCCGTCCCACGTCACGGGAAGGCAGAGCTTTTTTATTTCAATGCCGTCGATATCGCCGACACCGAGCACCGCCTCATACGACGGATTGTATTTTTTTGCGCCGAACGGCTCAAATCCGGTAAGCAATACTTTTTTCATAATGATTTGTTGAAGCGATCTTTCCTGACTTTTTTATTTTTACTGATTATACAGCATTTTTTTAAAAAAATCAAGTCTTTTCACAGCATGCCGAATAATCGCTCATTCTCCATTAAATATATATTTGACAATTCGATATAATATGTCTCCGATAATTTTCATTATCAAAAAAAATGACGTCCGAGTAAAATGATCATAGAAGGCGCGCGGAAAAAGTAAAAATTTGGCACTCGAAACATCGGTTTTGTGTGATTAAATCCGCTCGTCTTTAGGAACAATAAAATCAAACGAAATTCTTTTTTGAATGAAAACAAAGAGGGTGCAAAAATCTTGACAGTGAAACGCGGAGATATCTACTATGCAGATCTCAGTCCCGTCATCGGAAGCGAGCAAGGCGGACTACGACCGGTCCTGATCGTTCAGAACGACGTCGGCAACAAATACAGCCCGACAGTCATCGCCGCCGCAATAACAAGCCAAATGACAAAGACAAAACTGCCGACTCACATAGATGTTTATGCCGAGAACTTTGGGCTGAGCAAAGATTCGGTCATACTGCTCGAACAGATACGTACTATAGACAAGCGCAGGCTGCGCGAAAAAATGGGACATATAGATCAGGCGATGATGCAAAAGGTAAACGACGCCATAACGGTCAGCTTCGGACTCGGTGTATCCGCAGCCGAAAGCGAGGCGGAAGCGGCTCCCGCATCGATCGGCACGGCAGTCGACACTGTGATAGCATAAATCAAAAAAATCCCGCAAACGCGGGATTTTTTGATTTTATATTATTGTATAACGCCGCAAAAGCTCTTGGGTAAATATGATTTACTGTTACAAGCGCGCGATATTTTTTTCAAATTCGGATAAAAGTTTACAATTTGTTATTGAAATTATGAAAACTTTTATGTATAATAATGAATGAAATATTTTTTTAAGTGAGGTATATTATGAGCCCTGACATTTTATCTTTAGTAATCATGATCGTCGTATTCATAGCGGCGATGTATTTCTTCGTATTCCGCCCGCAGAAGAAGCAGGAGAGAGAAGCAAACGAAATGCGCAACAGCCTCGGCGTCGGCGATGAAGTCACAACAATAGGCGGCATCATCGGCCGCGTCGTCAGCATAAAAGACGAAACTTTCGTTCTTGAAACGACGAAAGAGAGAACGAAGATCCGTTTCCTTCGCGCAGCCTTAAAGAGCATCGACGTCAAAGCCGCCGACGCAACGGGCGTCCAAAAGAGCAACGATAAGTCCGAAAGTGACGAAAAGACGGAAGAAAGCAAATAATTCAACATGCTCCTGCATGCACGCAAAAAAGCGCGCATGGAAAGCGTTGCAAAAAAATCGGCAGCGGTGCGTTCAGCTCCGCTGTTGTTTTTTTTGCGATGTAATATTTTTGACTTGCCCGGCATATCTATTTACAAAAAGCAGACGGAGGTCAAAATGAACAACGCATACATAAGAAAAAACAAAAATGGAGAAAAAAGCAATCTCGCCGTATCTGTGCTCAAAGGACTGCTATGCGCGCTTATATTCGCCGCTGTGACGATGCTGGTCCTTTGCGCCGCTGCGATGAGATTTGACGATCCGGACAAGGTCTCGCCGATATTCGGCGTAGCGGCGATGCTTCTGACGGCACTTTTCGGCGGGCTGATGACGGCGAAATTTCACGGTCAACGCGGGCTTTCGAGC
>CAJONA010000032.1:10563-15188 GCA_905235755.1 uncultured Clostridia bacterium | reverse complement strand
GACGGCACCGCGATAAAATTCAGCGTCGACGGGGAAACACTCGGTTTTGACACGGAGCTCGGGCAGACGTATGAAGTGACGGGATTTGCGTCGGTCGAAAAGCCGAAAAAGGTAAAAGGTCTTTATATTTCGGACAGAGGATTTGAAACGTTGAAGTTGAAATGGGATGATCTCGACGGCGCGGCGATGTATAAGATCTACAAAGCTGACAACAGCGAAAAAAATTATACTTTTGTCGGCAGCACGGAAGTGAATTCATATGTTTGCAAAATCTCCGCAAACGCGGAGCGAACGACATATGCCGTCACATCCGCAGATCTCACCGGTGCGGAATCGGAGCGCTCGCTTGTATATTTTAATCGATGAATTTAAAAATCGTTAAAGAAGGAAAAATAATTTTGACAAGAGGAAAATATATGGAAAAATCAATACTGAAAAATAAGATTTATCTTTATTTGACCGAATTTTTTGCCGGTATGAGCGTTATGGCGGTCGAGCTCGGTGCATCCCGACTGCTCGCGCCGTATTTCAGCTCGTCGCAGATCGTCTGGACTATCATAATCGGAACGATAATGATAGCCATGGCGCTCGGAAACGTGTACGGCGGCAGAACGGCCGATAAAGATCCGAATCCCGACAGACTGTATCTGCGGCTGCTCATAGCGGCAGTGTGGATAGCGCTGATACCGGTGGTCGGAAAATATATAATCATCGGCGTATCGGCGCTGCTCGTATTTTCCGTCAGTTCGGGATTTCTCATCTGGGCGGCTTTTGTCGCGTGCTTTGTCATATTCGTTTATCCCTTGTTTTTGCTCGGCACCGTGACGCCCTCGCTCGTAAAATATACCGTCGAGAGCCTCGATGAGAGCGGCAAAGTCGTGGGAAAACTCGGCGCCGCCAACACAATAGGAAGCATTATCGGCACATTTTTGCCGACGTTCGTGACAATACCGACTGTCGGAACATCGCTCACGTTCATAATTTTCGCAAGCATTTTGTTCCTTCTTTCCGCCGTGTATTTTATAACGACAAAAGTCAAACTTGTCCGCACCGGCGTGACCGCCGTCATATTGGTGCTGTGCTTTATTTTCGGCTCGTCAAACAGCTTTGCTTTTTGGGAAAATGATCTCGTTTACGAGGGGGAATCGGTATACAACTACCTCCAAGTCAAAGAGGACGATCGCAGGGTATTGCTGTCGACGAACGTCCTTTTCGGCGTTCAGTCCGTATATATGAAAAATGAAACTTTGACGGGGATGTATTACGACTATGCGATGATGGCTCCGTACATGAGCGGCATTCATCAAAAAGAAAATACGGATGTGCTCATACTCGGCATGGGCACCGGAACATACGCCACGCAATGCGCGCTTTATTTCGACAATATAAATATCGAGGGCGTCGAGATAGACGACAAGATAATTTCTCTGTCAAGAGAGTATTTTGCACTTTCCGAAGATGTCCCCGTGATCACTTACGACGGGCGCGCGTATCTTGAAGCCATCGACAAAAAATACGACGTGATAATGGTTGACGCGTATCAGGATATAACGATACCGTTTCAGATGTCGTCGGTCGAGTTTTTCAGCGCCGTGAAAGACCATCTCAAAGAAGGCGGCGTCATGGTCGTCAATCTGAATATGCGCAGCAACGCGGAGGGGAACATAAATCAGTACCTTTCGGATACGATAGCGTCGGTTTTTCCGTACGTTTACACGGTCGACGTCACGTCAAGCACCAACCGTGAGCTTTTCGCGTCGGAGAACGGAGATATGATCTCGTTGTCGATGGAAAATATCGAAATGGAAACAAATTATTCTTTAAAAAATATGATGTATAAAGTCTCGGCAGGCCTTGCCGCTTACGAAGCGGGGGATCATATCATGACAGACGATAAAGCGCCCGTCGAGCTTCTCGGGATGAGCGTTATCGACGAACTGATCACGGACGAACTTTCTTATTACAAGAAGATATTTGAAGAGGAAGGTCTCCGCGGTCTTATCGACAGGATCATCGGCTGAAATAAAAATCTTAATATAAAGCAAGAAAGAAAACGGAAATGAAACATCAAAACTTCGAAATGATACTTAAAATAAACGGTCTCGACCGTCCGACTGTCGACACCGTGCCAAAGCTTTCGCTCATATATCCCGACGGGGAATTTGACGCGCAAAAGCGTGCCGATATCTCGGTATCTCTTGACGGAAAGGCGGTATTTGAGAAAACGGTCTCGGGGTTCGAGCGTGCGTATATCCCGCTCGAATTTGATATGCTCCCGAACAAGGTATACGACGTTTCCGCCGTGTCAAAAACGGACGGCGGAAAAACATACGAGGCGAAGACGCACTTTTCCACGGGAAAACTCGGCGGCGCATGGTCGGCGAGATGGATAACCGCGTCCGACGCACGCCGCCCGGACAATGTGCTCGGCGCCGTATATCTCAGACGCGATTTCGAAATTAAAAGCGTGCGCCGCGCGACGCTTTTTATCGCGGGACTCGGTTATTTCGAAGCGCATATAAACGGGCAAAAGGTCGGCGACGACTTTCTTTCAACGCCGTATACGGCGTATGATAAACGCGTCACATACCGCGCGTTCGACGTTACAAATATGCTCGTCTGCGGAAAAAACGCTGTCGGAGTTATCCTCGGCAACGGTTTTTACAACTGCTTCACGCTCGACGCGTGGCAGACGGCGACGGCGCCGTGGCGCGACGTTCCGAAACTGCTATGCGAGATAATTATCGAGAGTGACGACGGCACGTTTACGGTAAAATCCGACGAGTCGTGGCAATGCATTCACGGTCCGATCACGTTCAACGGCATCCGCCACGGAGAAGAATACGACGCGCGGCTTGAACGCGAACTTTGGGACACGCCCGACTACACGGGCGAGACTTATCCGAGCCGCTATGTAAAGGCGCCCGGCGTCCCGCTCGAAGTGATGGAGATGGAGCCTGTGCGCGTAATTGAAAAGTATACTCCGACAGTTTGCCGCAAAGTGAAAAACGGCTGGCTGTACGAGCTTTGCCGCGACGTCGCCGGTATATGCAATATAACATTTTCCGGCAAAGCGGGAACGGAGATAACTATACGTTACTGCGACATTCTCACAAATGACGGCGAACTCAACCAAGAAGCAATAAACAGCTTTATCAAAAACTACAAATTTCAGACCGACGTATACATAAAAAAGAGCGACGAGCCGGAAACGTGGCATCCGATATTCACATATCACGGATTTCAATATATCGAGATATCGGGGTGCGACGAGCCGCCGAGGTGCGAAGATATCGAAGCGTGGGCGCTTTGCAATGACTTTGAACAAAAGGGCGAGTTTTCATCGAGCGACGAAACGGTGAATTTCATTCAAAAGATGTGCCTTGACACGACGACATCGTGCTGTATGAACACATTTTCGAGCGACACCGTGCGCGAGAAAAGCTCGTGGACGGGCGACACGGGGCTATCGACGGAGCAGCTCCTTCTTAATTTCGGCGCGGAGAATTTTATGAAAAAATGGAGCGTCGATCTGCGCGACGCCATACGTCCGGGCGGCGGACTGCCGTGCATCATACCAACTACCGGATGGGGATTTAATTCAATAAACGGTCCAGACTGGTCGCACCCTGTCTACGAGGTGCCGCTTCGTCTGTATATGATGACGGGAGACACGTCGTATCTTTCCGACAATATCGAAACGCTCCGCCTTCACTGCGACTATGTCGCGTCGATGGCGCGCGATGACGGCATCGTCGATTACGGACTGGGCGACTGGTGCGCGCCTTTCGACGGGCCGGCGCTGAGCGTCAATATGAGCAACTTCAAATGCCCCGTCCCCGTTTCGGACACCGCGTTCTATTATTCGGCGCTGAGAACGCTCCTTTATTTTGCGGACGTGCTCGGCAGGGACGACATAAAAGAAAAGTATTCTCCCGTCTTGGACGCGACAAAGCGCGCGTTCAGAGAAAAACTGTTTGACAAAGAAACGATGACTGTCAAAGGCGACTGCCAAAGTTCCACAGGTATCGCGGTATATCACGGACTTTGCGACGATGACGAGATCATACCGCTCGGCGAGCGGCTCTGCGAGCAGATACATCGAGACGGAGATCACCTCGACTTCGGCGTTTTGGGAATGAAGGCGGTGCTCGATACGCTCGGCAGGACCGGGCACTCCGATATAGCGCTGAAAATACTCACAACTCCGGAATACCCGTCGATAAAGCATTGGATCGATATGGGCGCGACTGTACTGTGGGAATGCTGGAACGGCGAAGGTTCGCATAACCATCATATGTTTTCGGCTGTATCCGCATTTTTCTACAAATATATCGGCGGCGTATCATATTCGTCGCCGTCGGGCAGGGAAATCACGTATCAGCCGGGGATAACGTCGGGACTCGAATCGGCAAAAGCGTCCGTCAGAACTCCTTGGGGACTTGCGAAATGCCAATGGAGCGTTTCCGACGGCGACGCCGCGATAGAGATAACAGTTCCGTCATCTTGCGTAGGAAAGCTCGTTTTGCCGAGCGGCGAGCGCACGCTTTGTCCCGGAATTCATAAGATCAGTGCAAAAATTTAGTTTGCGTATAAAAAACAAACGCGGCAATGCTTTTGGGCAT
>CAJONA010000032.1:0-10521 GCA_905235755.1 uncultured Clostridia bacterium | reverse complement strand
GCGCAAAATGTATTTTCCGCGTGTGAAATCGGGGCACGCCTGCGGCGCGCCGCCTTGCGCTATCGACTGCGCCGAAAGCGCGGTAACCGACATCCACGCCGCCGCGTCGTATACATCTATCGGCATCGGCTCGCCTGATATTATGCAGTTGAGAAAAGCGCGAAACATTATCCCATCCATTCCGCCGTGCGCAACGCTTTTTGCCTCGTCGGTGATGTCTTTCCACACGTCGGGCAGAAATTCATTCTCGAATCTTTCGGCATTGTTCAGCGTTTCTCGTATGAATCGCGGAGCGTTGTAATATTCTTTGTCGCCGTCGAAAAAAACGGAGTTTGTCGTCTGGCTGTAATAACCCTTTGTACCGCGCACGGTAAACTCTCTGTCGTATGAGCGGGGCAGAGTTGTATCGAGGCGGAGCAGTATCTGCTCGCCGTTTTCGCAGGTGATTATCGTGTTTACTATGTCGCCCTGATTGAATTTGGCGTCGGCAAGCGAGCTGTCGCTCCGGATAAGCTCGGGGCGCGCGTTTATATAGTCGCGCATTCCCGCCGACTTTGACGCCACGGAAACGAGCGAAACGAAGCGGTTGCCGCGATTTATTCCGAGCAGTTTTGCTATCGGTCCGAGCTCGTGCGTCGGATAATTTTCGCAGTTTCTCGCCATGTAATTGCGCAGGCGGTAATGGCGGTCGATATTTCCGCGCGCCACTTCTTTCCGCAGATCGTGTCCGTATGAACCGTGGCAGTAGACGATCTCTCCGAATTTTCCCGCGCGCGCCATCGCCGTTGCGAGAAGCTCCTCCTTGCCGTAGCAGCAGTTTTCCATGAACATGACGGGCGTGCCGTATTTTTCATACGCTCTGACAAGGGCGTAACATTCTTCTATACTGTACGCTCCGCCGACTTCGATCCCCGCGATGACGCCGCGCTCTATCGCATATATGGCGATCTCGACGTGAGACTCCCACGCGGACGCTATGTATATCGCGTCGACTCCGGATTTTTCTATAAGCTCGCGATAGTCAGACGTGCGAAAAGCGTCAACGCCGCTCTTCTCGAAAATGAGAGACGCCGCCTTTTCGATGCGGTCATCATATTCATCGCATACGGCTGCTACCTCGACGTCGTCAAAAGCGAGTATTACGTCGCGGATCATCGAATATCCGCGCTGACCGAGCCCGATGACGCCGATTTTTATTTTTTTCATATTGTTCTCCTTTGTTTGAAGCGCGTTTTTCTTACATTATATCATAAAAATGCCGTATCATTGCACAAAAAGTTTAAAATTGACTGTTATAAAGCTGTTTGTAAAAACTGTCTTTTGACATAAGCTCGTAATGCGTTCCTTGCTCGACGATGCGTCCGTCGCGCATTACAAGTATGACGTCCGCGCGCTTGACTGTCGAAAGACGGTGGGCGACGATGAAGCTCGTGCGCCCCTCGGTCAGCTCGTCAAACGCTTTTTGTATCAGCATTTCGGTTCTCGTGTCGATCGAGGACGTCGCTTCGTCGAGGATAAGCATCTGCGGGAGAGCGATCATCACTCTTGCAATGCACAAAAGCTGCTTTTGACCTTGCGAAAGAAGGTCGCCGTCGTCGCCGATATATGTGTCGTAACCGTCGTCAAGGCGGCGTATGAAACTGTGCGCGTGCGCGGCTTTCGCGGCGGCGATTATTTCTTCATCCGTGGCGTCGGGCTTGCCGAACGCTATGTTTTCTTTTACAGTCCCCGCTTTCAGCCAAGTGTCTTGAAGCACCATTCCGAACGAGCGCCTGAGCGTGTGCCTTTTCATATCACGTATATCGACGCCGTCGACGGATATCTTGCCTCCGTCGATATCGTAAAAACGCATAAGCAGGTTTATCAGCGTCGTTTTGCCGGAGCCGGTCGGGCCGACTATTGCGACGTGCTTGCCTTTGCCGACTTCGAGCGTAAGATCTTCAATAAGCGTTTTACTTTTGTCGTATGAAAACCTGACGTTATCGAGCGTGACGGAGCCGATCGTATCAGGCAGATCGACGCTCTCTGCGCCGTCGGGAACTTCGCTTTCGGCTTCGAGTATCTCAAACACTCTGTCGGCGCACGCGAGCGCATTCTGCATCTCCGCGATGACGCCCGATATCTCGTTGAAAGGCTTTGTGTACTGGTTTGCATAAGACAGAAAACTTATCAGCGTTCCGACTGTCAACTCATCGCCGCCCGAAATGACGGCGAGCGCGCCGAAAAGACATACTCCCGCATATACGATGTTGTTGACAAATCTTGTCGAGGGATTCACCAGCGAGGAGAAGAAAACGGCGCGGAGAGAGGTCGTTTTCAGCCGCTCGTTTATTTCGTGAAATTTTTCTTCCGATCTCGCTTCGTGCGAGAACGCCTTTACCGTTTTTTGATTTGCCACCGTTTCGTTTATGAACGCCGTCTGCTTGCCGCGCGTTTTTGACTGCAAAGCGAACATCGAATACGTTCTCTTTGATATGAATTGCGCGACAAACAGCGACAGCGGCGTGATGCATATCACTATGAGCGCTATTTTGTAGTTGAGATAAAACATAAATCCCATCGTGCCGAGTATCGTCACAACTCCGGTGAAGAACTGCGACGCGCCCATGAGCAGTCCGTCCGATATTTGCTCGACGTCGGAAATGACGCGGCTGACCGTGTCTCCGCTTTGGTGAGAGTCGATATAACTTATCGGCAGGGAATTTAACTTTCTTATAACGTCGCTTCTCAGATCGTGCGCTGCGCCGAGCGTTATTTTGTTATTTTGCACGTTCATCAGCCATTGCGTGATGATTATTATAACTATCGACGCGGCGATCTTGATGAGTATCGTTTTTATCGAGTCGAAATCGACGTCGCCGACTCCTACGGCGCAGTCGATCGCTTTGCCGATGAGTATCGGGATATACAGCGCCAGCAGGGAAGAAACAAGCGCGGAAATAAATGAAATTATAAGGGAAAAGCGCCGCGTTGATACATATCGCATCAGTTTTTTTACCGTTTTCATGCGTCGGCCTCCTTTTCCGGATACTGCGAAAAATATATTTCGCGGTATGTCGGACATGACCGGATAAGCTCATCGTGCGTGCCGATGCCGCATATCTCGCCGTCGTTCATAACGATTATCTTGTCCGCTCCCATAACGGCTGATGCTCGCTGCGAAACGATGAATACCGTCGCGTCGACCGTTTTTATCGCGCGGCGAAGCGCGGCGTCCGTCGCGTAATCGAGCGCCGACGCGCTGTCGTCAAGAATGAGTATCTCGGGCTTTTTGATGAGAGCGCGCGCTATCGTCAGGCGCTGGCGCTGACCGCCCGAAAGATTTTTCGCGTCTTGCTCGATCTCGCGGTCGAGCCCGCCGCTCTTTTCGATGATGTCGTATCCCTGCGCGAGCTTTATCGCGTCGATGATCTCGTCGTCGCTCGCGTTTTCGTTGCCCCACTTTATGTTGTCCCGAACGGTTCCTTTGAACAAAACCGCTTTTTGCGGCACGATCCCTATCTTTTGCAGAAGTGTTTGACTGTCGTATCTTTCCACGGGTATGCCGTAAACGTAAACCGTGCCGCCCGTCGCGTCATAAAAATGCGGAATGAGGTTTATAAGCGACGTTTTTCCGCTTCCCGTGCCGCCTATGATACCGACGGTTTCGCCGCGGCGCACGTCAAATGAGATGTTCGACAGCACATCGTCTCCGCCTGTGCCGTAGCGCAGGCTGACGTTGTCAAATGACACGGCCGCGTCGCCGATTTTTTGCGATATATCGCTTATATCCGAACCTGTCCTTTCGGGCTCGATGCGCATGATCTCGTCTATTCTTTTCTTCGACGCCGCCGTCTTGGACATCGTGACGATCAGATTTGCGAATTTTATCAGCTCAACAAGTATCTGCGCCATGTAGCTGTATAGCGCGACGAGCGATCCTTGAAGAATGATGCCGCCGTCTATTTGTCTCGATCCGAAATAGATGAGCGCTATCACGGCAAAGTTGATTATCATATACGTCAATGGATTCATCAGCGCCGATATTTTGCCGACAAAATACTGCATTTTCGTGAGCGCGGCGTTCTTTTTGTCAAAATCCGCTATTTCGCGTTCTTCCGCCGCAAAAGCGCGGATAACGCGCGCTCCGTCGAGATTTTCACGCGTCAAGAGCAGAAGCGAGTCGAGATCCGCCTGCGACTTTTTGTAAAGCGGCACCGTTAAGAACATCACGCCGTAAACGACCGCAAAAAGCAGCGCTATTGCGACGACGAAGATAAGCGCGATATGCGCGTTTATCACAAAAGCCATGATCATTGCGCCGAAAACTATCACGGGAGCGCGCAAAAACAGCCTCAAAAACAGGTTTATGCCTGTTTGAAGCTGGTTTACGTCGCTTGTCATGCGCGTTATCATCGAAGACGTACCGAGACTGTCGAGTTCGGAATATGAAAAAGTCTGTATTTTCTTGAACAGTTCTTCGCGCACGTCGCCGGAAAAGCCCACGGCGGCTTTCGCGGCAAAATATTGCGCGGCTGTTGCCACAGCCATTCCGACAGCCGCGAGGGCGACGAGAATGAACACCATTTTTATTATATACGAAGAACCGCCGTCGCCGTTGATGCCGTTGTCGATGACTGCGGCGACAACGATCGGAACGGTGAGGTCGAAGCAAGCTTCAAGCAGCTTGAACGTCGGCGCAAGCACGCATTCCTTTCTGTATTTTTTAAGCAGTTTTAACATTTAAACAAAAATTCCTTTTGAGATATATGAAAATCCGCCACATTCGAAAGATGTCCGAATGTGGCAGAAAACATCAGCTTTTTACGAGCTTGTCGTATGACTTGCTCTTTTTTTCAAGCGCTTCAAACGATCCCTTGTAATCTTCCGATTTGCGATAAACGTCTTCAAGCGTGCGGAGCATATAGTATTTTGTCAGTTCGTCTCCGACGTATTGGAGCTTTTCCAAAAGCGCCTTTTTCGCGTCGCTGTATCTGCCGCTCTTGACAAGACGAATTATGTAGATGTGATTTTTGTGCTCTTGCGTGAGTTCGAGATTACCGATATCGACGTTGTATATCGACGCGACATACGCCGCGATCTCATCCATCGGCGTGCTTATGAATTTCGGGATGTCATAGAAATTCTTTTTTTCAACGATGGCTTCCGAGAGCAGATATGCTCTGCGTATCTTTGCGATCTCTTCCGGCGTCGCGTATGCCGTTTTCTCACAGCACTGCAAAGCGTTTTTGAAAAGCATCATCGCGTCTTTTATATGTCTGTTTTTGAACAGTTCTTCTCCGAGAATATAGCTGCACTTCATTACTATGAGCGCCGTCTCGTCGTCGAGGGAAGAGAGCGTCAACGATTTTTTCAGGCATTCGCTATAATTCTTTTCCTTGAAAAGCTTGCGCATCTCTTTGACATCGTTTATTATCGTGAGGTCGTCGACGCGATCCGTGTCGGAAATTATATACTCTATCGAAACGCCGAGCCTTTGTGCGAGCGCTTTGGCGGTGCTGAGCGACGGTTTGGCGGCGTCGCTTTCGATCAGGCTGAGCATATTTCTCGTGATTATTCCATCGGCGAGAGCATTTTGTGTCAATCCTTTTTCTTTGCGGAGCGATTTGATTTTTTGGCCCGTGGTCATTTTTTCATACTCCTTTGGTAAAAATTATTTACGGTAAAAATTATTTACCTTTATTTTACCACAGTTTTTGAGCAAAGTCAACATTTTTTTGCGTGTTTTGTCAAAATATTATATATTTACTTTTATTTTAGAAGCGGCTGCGATCACGCGCCGCTCGTCGAAGGGAACTTTCTTTCCGTCGATGAGCTGATATTTTTCGTGTCCCTTGCCCGCGACGAGTATAAAATCGCCGTCAAGCGCTGTCTCGCATGCATATTTTATCGCTTTACTCCGATCCGGAATTATAATGTATGGCGTGGATATTATGTTTTTCGCTATCTCTTCGGCGATCTTTTTCGGGTCTTCGTAATTCGGGTCGTCGGCCGTTATCACGCAAAGATCGGCGTATTTGTCGGCAACTTTGCCAAGCGCCGCACGGCGCATTTTTGTCCTCTCTCCGACGGAACCGAAAACGCATATGATCTTGCCGCGGGCAAGCTCGCGCGCCGTCGTCAGCGCGCTTTTCATGCTCGCCTGATTGTGCGCGTAATCTATAATAACGTCGATGTCGCGCTCCGTGTCGACTTTTTCAAACCGGCCGACGATCTTAACGTCTTTCAGCGCCGCGACACATTCGTCGAGCGAAACTCCGATCTCAAGGCACGCCGATATTGCAGCGAGCGCGTCATAAACCGCGAATTTGCCCGGGATCGAAAGGTAAACTTTGTTTACCTCGCCTCCGCGAACAATGTCAAACGATGTTCCGAATGAATTTTTGTTCCGAATGTTTTTAATGTTTGACGCGTATAGCTCCGCCGCGCCTGACAAACCGTATGCCGTACTTTTTACGATGGAAGAAAACTCGGCGAAATATTTGTCGTCAGCGTTGAAAACGCCCCTCTCGCATTTTTCAAAAAGGCGCTTTTTGCACTCCTTGTATTCGTCAAAGCTCGAATGTTCGCCTGCGCCGACGTGGTCGCGCGAGAGATTCGTCATGACTCCGACTGCAAAATCAAGACCGTCGACGCGGTGCTGCTTCAAACCTTGCGATGAAACCTCGATGACCGCGTGAGTCGCGCCGTTGTTTACGGCTTGCGCGAGAAAATTTGCGAGAATATAACTTTCGGGCGTTGAATTGTCTGTTTTTACCGTGGATGAGCCGTCATTAAATCCGAGTGTGCTCGAAGAAACCGTCTTTCTGCCCGAGAATTCGAGTATCTTTTGTATCATCAAAACGACGGTCGATTTGCCTTTTGTGCCGGTTACTCCGATGAGCGTGAGCTTTTTTTGCGGATCGCCGCAAATATAAAGCGATGCCAAAGCGAGCGCACGTCTTGAATTTTCTACGACAAAAACTGTTGCGTCGTCGGGAAGCGATACTTCGCGTTCCGTGATGAAAACGCGCGCGCCGCGACTGTATGCGTCGGATATGTAATCGTGCCCGTCGCTTTTTTCTCCGCGAAGCGCGGAGAAAACGACGCCGTCTTTACATTCCGATGACTTGCACGTTATGCCGCTTACAGATCGTTCGACTTTTACGAGCGAGTCGGAAAAACCGAGAAATTTTGCGAGTTCAGATAACTTTTTCATAATACCTCCGAAAATTGTCGTATATGCGTTCAAATCCGACCGGCTCTGCGCCGCATTGCAATATAGAGCCGGCGGCGAGCACTCGCGCCGAATCTATTACGCGATCAGCGTCGTCAAATTTTGAAAAATCTATCATCGACAGCTCGGTGCAGCCGAGTACAACGAAGTCGCAATGCGACAGAAACGCATTTGAAATGCGGTAAATTTCATTTACCTTTGCGCTGCCCGCCTTGATTTTTGAGTATATTTCGTCCATGATCGCCGCTTGCTCGGCGCAGTTCGGAAATACGGCTTCAATGCCGTGCTCTTTACATTCGTTTTGATATGTACCGCATCGAACGGTGCCGCTTGTCGCCATTATGCCCAGCCGTTTTGCGCCGAGATGTCTGGCAAATCGCACCGTTTCTTCGACAATATTCGGTATTTTTGCGCTTGAATATTTTTCGAGCTCGGCGTGAAATGCGGCGGCGGTGTTGCACGGGACGGCAATTATCTCGGCACCGCCGCGAACAAGATGATCTATTGCGGTTTTCATCGACGGCACGGGACTTTTTTTGCTTTTTCCGAGTATATATTCCGTCCTGTCGGGCGTCGACGCGACGCTCGACAAAAGTATATCGATGTGGTCGCTGTCGCGCACTGCTTTGGTGTGCTCGACGATCAGCCTCAGGAAAAATTCGCTTGCGAGCGGTCCCATGCCGCCGAGTATCCCGAGCGTCTTTTTATTCGTCATCGGCGCGGTATTTACGGTAAAAGCCGGCGTTGTGAACGGCGAGATATGCGAGCCGCAGAGGGCTTTTCATATCAGCTTTGTATTCGAGCGACGAAAACGCTCTATTTGAGCTGATGAGCGATCTTATTTTTTCTCCGTCTGCTTCCGAGCAGCGATCGAGCACTATTTTTGTCGGCACCGAGTGCCAAAAAATCTCGTTTTCGCAAAGGGAAGCACCGTCATAACCTTCTACGGCCAAACGCGCCAAATTCATTCCGGCGGCGCTCATGTAATAATTGCTTCTGCCCTGACGGAGATTGATTTCGAGTAAATAATATTTACCCGTATTGTCGTCGCGCAAAATATCGAAGTTTGAAAATCCGTCATATTGCACCGATGACAGAAAGCTTTCCACCATATCAAAAACTTCGTCGTTTTTCTCTGTAATTATCGCCACGTGATTTCCGAGACCTTTCGGCGTTATCTCGCCGAGCAGCACGCGCCCGACGCATGCTGCTGTTATCTTTCCTTTTTCGGAAAGGCACGTCGCTACATACTGGTAAGTGTAATTTACTTTTTCTTGAATGAGTATATTTTTGCCGTAACCGGACTCGAAAATGTCACTGATAATTCTTTCACCGTCGGCGCGATAGTGCGCGACGTACACCTTTCTCATATTATCAAACGGGTGATGCCAATATTCATGCGAGCACGCGGGCTTTATTATCACCGGATAGTCAAACGGCAGCGATCCGAGCAGGTATGCGTCGTCCGGCGTCGGCACGACGACTGTTTTCGGGTGCGGCAGGAAAAGCTCATCGCATTTTTCATAAAAAAGCGTCTTGTCGGAATACTTTTGCGCTACGCAGGCACTCGGACTCGGGCACGCAAAATATTTGCTCAAAACAGCCTTGTTTTCGATGATGAAAAGCGCGTATTCGTCGGTACAGCCGAAGATATACGGCTTATCGTCACGATTTTTCGCAAAATCGATAAGCGCGTTCATGATCTGCTCTTTTTGATCAAGCGGCGGTATTTTATGGAATTTTATGATGCTTGAATATTTTATCGCGCCGAGCTTGCATTTTCCGAAAGCGTGGGATATTACGCCGTACGCTTCGTGAAAGGCGCGCGCCATGCTGTAACAGTTGAGATCCGCGCCCAAAAGAACTGGTGTGACGTTGCTTTGCATATGCTGCCTCCCGAGATTTCTTCAGAAAGTAAGTATATGCAAAAATCGGCATTTTTATTTATATACGGCTCAAAATAAAATGACGGGACCGTATCTGACATTATACCATATATCTTTTTTGAATTAAACAAAAACACGAAAATAAAGCAAAAAAGGCTCAAAAATGAGCCTTTTACGTTATTTCATAGCCGATCATTTAAGCTCGGGAGCTTCAACAGGGCATGTTCCCGCACAAGCGCCGCATTCGATGCAAGCGTCGGGATCGATAACGTATTTGCCGTCTTTCTCCGAAATGGCACCTACGGGGCACTCATCAGCGCATGAGCCGCATCCGATGCATTTTTCAGAATCGATAACATAAGGCATTGGAGATCTCCTTACTCGGCGGGTTTGTGGATATGTATGCTTCCGCCGCCGACGGTAGCATTATTATGATAACATAAATTTTGAAAATGTCAAATGGATTTTGCGGTTTTTGCGAAAAAAATTTGATTTTTTTCCTTTATTGCGCTGTTTTGCCTCGAATATCGGATCCGTCGGGAGCGTTTTGCGCGATAAAACAAAAACTTACCATAAATAAAGCGCGAGCCGAAGCTCAAAATATTAAAAAATGATTTTTTCGGAGCGGTTTATGAACACTGACAAAGAAACATATAAAAAATACGTCAAAGATCACGCCCAAAAGTCGCCGACACTGAAAAATTGCGTTTACGCATTTCTTGTCGGGGGATTTTTGTGCGCGTGCGCCGAGGGGCTGTTCACCTTGTATATGAGTCTCGGCATAAGCGAACAAACGACGCGGACGCTCGTGTCGGTCACGTTTATCTTCATCGCCGGACTTCTCACCGGAATCGGCGTTTTCGACGATATCGCGCGCTTTGCGGGCGCGGGAACTCTCGTTCCCATAACGGGATTTGCGAACTCTATAGTTGCGTCTGCCATCGACGACAAGAGCGAGGGATTTATTCTCGGTGTGGGTGCAAAGATGTTTACCGTCGCAGGTCCCGTGATAGTTTACGGAACGCTGTCGTCGGCGATATACGGCGTCATCTACTGGATATGCGGGGTGTTGTCATGAGCGTTATAAAATTGCCGTCGCCGCCGTCGATACTTTCGGGCGCGGCGGTCGTCGGGCAGAAGGAGCATGAAGGACCGCTCGGAGATGAGTTCGACATTCACGACAAAACGTCGACGTTCGGCATGGACACGTGGGAAAAATCGGAGAGCGAGATGCAGCGCATCGCAGTTAATACGGCGCTTGCGAAAGCGAAGCTTCATATAAGCGATATAGACGTCATTTTTGCGGGCGACCTTATGAATCAATGCACAAGCTCCGCATACGGAATACTTGGATTCGACACGCCGTATTTCGGGATCTACGGCGCGTGCTCGACGTTCACCGAGGGAACGGCGCTCGCC
>CAJONA010000031.1 GCA_905235755.1 uncultured Clostridia bacterium | reverse complement strand
GCCGATAACGGCAAAAATTTATTCTATGTGGCACGCGAAGCAGTGCGTACCGATAAAAAGTGCAACGCGAAATTACGTCAGCGCACCCACACTTACGATTTTGCGCGGGGAGCCAAATCACGGCTTGTGCTTTTGTCCTCTTTTGCGTGGTTCCGACGGTATATTTTGCCTTGGCAAAATATAAAAACCAAAGCCGCCGTGCGGCGACGTTTTAGTCGGGGAGCAAAACGACGTACACTTTCGGCTTTATCTGCACCCACGAGCGGTCAAGCGGCACGCTTGCGCGCTTCTTTTGGCACTTTTCTTTCGCGTAAAGAAAAGTGCATAGAGCTTTGCGCTGCCGCGCGCAGAAAACGCGGCGCGTCGGATCATTCTTTGTCGAAAACGTCGAGAAGCGGGCGGCACAGCGTCAGCGTCTTTCCGATCTCGTCGGCGAACAGTCCTTCAAGGCTTATATTGCCGCCGTAATTTATGTCTTTAAGAAGTTTCGCCCATTTTTGCAGGGCGGGCAGGTCGGACGGCGACGTGGGCACGAGGCGGTCGTCGTTTGGCCGCGCGAGGTGCGCGTGCCACAGCAAATCTTCGGCGCAGAGCAGTCCGTCGTCGCGCTCTCCGTTTTGCGTGAAATGGTGAAAATCGACGAGTACGCCGACGTTGTCCATACCGGTTTTGCGCGCTATCGCCGCACCGTCGGCGACGGTCAGGATAAAATTCGTTTCTTTGTGGTTCAGCGGCTCGACGACGACGTCGATGCCGTATTCTTTTGCGCATTCGGCGACGTCTTGGACAATGCAGACGAATATCTCTTCACACTCCGCGCGGTCTTTGCAGACCGGTATGCGCCTCTGCCTGCCGCTGCCGATGACGACCGTCTTTACTCCGAGAGCTGCCGCGCGCGGCATTGTGCGGCGCACGTATGACGCCGCTTTTTCTCTGTCGCCGTCGCCGTAAAGCTCAAATCCGCCGGGGAAAAAACCGTTAGTCGCCAAAACGGGAATGTCGATATCTTTGTATTTTCGCACCGTCTGTTCAAATTCTTCGTTCGTCATGGCGGCGAGCAGCGAAAAATTTTCTTCCACGTAGTCGTAGCCGCTTCTTTTTATGGTCTCAGCCATATTGGTATTGCCGCATACGCCTTTTTTCATATATACCTCAATATAATGTTTAACTCAACCTCGTCGGTTGAGTTAAAGTCTTATTTTATAGCGTAAACAAGGTCGTACATCGCGCGCATTTTGTCCATGACCTCTTTGCAGCGCACAGTGATATACTCTTTTTCTTTTTCGGGCAGTGCGTCAAACTCATCGTCTGCCATCTTGCCTTTCAGTCTTCTGTCCGCTTTGAGCGCAAGCGCTATATCGACTGTGCAAAGTCTGTCGTTGTTTTTGCAGATGACGATGTCCGATTTTCCTTCGAGAAGCAGTCTTACCGCGTACTCTCCCATTTCGGACGCGACGAGCCTGTCCGTCAGCGTCGGGACGCCGCCGCGCTGAACGTGTGCGGGGCAGCAGAAACGCGTAACGATGCCCGTTTTTTCCTCGATGGTCTTTGCGAGCTTCTCGGCATAGCCGGGTATGCCCTCGGAAACGATGACGAGGAAGGAGCGCTTGCCGCCATTTCTCTTTTCGATGATGCTCTTTATCACCGCGTCCTCGTCAAAATCAAATTCCGCAACGGCGACCGCGACGGCGCCCGATGCGACTGCCGTGCGGAGCGCGATGTGTCCCGCGTGTCTGCCCATGACTTCGACGACGCTGCAGCGCGCGTGCGATTCGCACGTCGCGCGGAGCGAATCCGTGAACGTGAGAACGGTGTTCATCGCCGTGTCAAGCCCTATGGTGTAGTCCGTCGCCGTGATATCGTTGTCGATAGTTCCGGGAATGCCTACGGTCGGTATGCCGTGCGCGGCGAGGTCTGTCGCGCCGCGGAACGTTCCGTCGCCGCCGATCGCCACGACGCCGTCGATGTTGTTTTTGCGGCACGTTTCAATAGCGCTCGCTATCCCCTCATACGTTTCAAATTCCGGGCAGCGATCCGTGTATATCGCGGTGCCGCTTCTTTCTATGATATTTGAAACGTCCGACGGCTTTGAAAACAACTGCAAGTTGTTTTCGACGAGTCCCTTGTAACCCTCGAGTATACCGTATACCTCTATTCCGTGCGAAAGTCCCGCGCGCACAACGGCGCGGACAGCCGCGTTCATGCCGGGCGAATCGCCGCCCGATGTCAAAACACCTATTCTTCTGAATGTCATAATTTTTTGTCCCCTTTATTTGTTATTGTCGTTTTCTCCGCCGACGAGAAAGTTTATCGCTCGCGTGACGGAATCTTTTGCGTTGTACCACGGCTCGCTCTCATAGCGGTAGTCGAATTTTTTGCAGAACCAGCTGACGTCATTTCCGAGCTCGCCGATGTATTTTTGCATGACGTTGCGCGCCGCTTTGAAATACTCGGGAAACTGCTTTTTCGGCAGATTTGCCGAGCCGACTTCGAGAAGCCGCTTGTAATGAGGCATGCAAAACGATTTTTGAGCGGCGAATTTTCTTCTGAACTCGTCATCATTCTCCCACATATAGACCGCGTTTGATATGAGCTGCGCGAAGTTGCCCTCCGTCTTGTCGCAGACATAGCACGATCTTTCGAGCGCTTCGAGCTTCTTTTGCTCCTTTTCGCTCTTCGGATCAAATGTCGTGCCTCCGTCGAAAATGTTTTTTTCTATCTCGCTCAGGTGACTTTCGAGTATCAGAGCCAGCCCCAGCTTGCTGTTTGTGCCGAACATCATATCGTAGTGGCGGCGGCAAAACCCCTTTTTATTCGTCTCGACGCGGATGTCGGGCTCCATTTTCGCCGCGCCCATTATCGCCTCGACGGCGTTCTTTTCGAGCATGGAGTAAAGCGAGCAAAACGGGCAAGAAGGCGTTTGCTTTTCGAGCGCGCTGTCGAACGCCTCGTTTATCGGTATGGTATATATCTGTTCTGCCATGCGACCTCCGTTTGATCTTAATTATAAAAATATTATATTACTTATGAGAAAATAAATCAATATCTATTTTCAAAACTTGTGACAAAATTTGCGCCTGTGCGGCAAAACACTTGACAAAACGTCAAAAAACGTGCATAATTTAATCGTAACAGAGGTGACAATATGGCATATATAAAACCGACGGCGGAATATTCGGATTGGGACGGAGAGCGCTGCATCATACTGCGCGGAGTGAGCGATTTTGACGCGTACCGCGTTTTTGACTGCGGACAGAGCTTCCGTTTCAACGTGGAAAACGGCGTCATCGACGGCGTTGCGATGGACAGACGAATAAAGATCAAGCAGGAAGGCGATACTCTTTATTTGGCGGGGGCTGACAAGCGCGAATACGACGAAATTTGGGAGAGCTATCTCGGGCTCGACGAGGATTATGAGGCGATAAACGCCGACGTGTGCGAGAAATTCGGCGTATACAACGGCGTGATAAACGACGCCGTCAAGGCGGCGAGCGGCATACGCATACTCAGACAAGAGCATTGGGAGGCGCTTTGCTCGTTCATCATTTCGCAAAACAATAACATTCCGCGAATAAAAAAGATAGTTGAAACGCTGTGCCGCGAACTCGGCGAAAAATTCATCTCTTTCGGCGAAGAGTGCCACGCTTTCCCGACGCCCGAGGCGATACTCGCCGCGGGGATCGAAACGCTGAACGCGATGAAAATGGGCTTCCGCTCAAAATATGTCTTTGACGCGGCGGCGCGCGTCGTCGACGGCAGGATCGATCTCAAAGCTATCGAAAATATGAGCTTTTACGAGGGCGAGGAGTATCTGATGCAGATATGCGGCGTCGGCAAAAAAGTCGCCGACTGCACGCTCCTTTACGGCTATCACAAGACGGAGGCATTCCCCGTCGACGTGTGGATAAAGCGCGTTCTTGAAAAATACTATCCCGACGGCATAGACTTTGACGGTCTCGGCAAGTTTGCGGGAATAGCTCAGCAGTATCTTTTCTGCTATGAGCGATACATAAACGGCGAAAGAGAGACAAACAAATGATACTTGATCCTAAACAGATAACCGTCGCATACCGCTGCGGCGGCTGCGGAAAGACCGTTTTCGGCATGACGGGCGCGCTCGCGCGGTCGGGCGATATGTTCAAGCTGAAATGCGACTGCGGCGAAAGCGCGCTTACGATAAAAACGCTTCCCGAGGGCAAAGTGCGCATAAGCCTGCCGTGCGTCTTTTGCAAAAACGATCACACGTTCGTCGTGTCGAAGAGACTGCTTATGTCAAGAGAACTCTTCACATATCCGTGCGCATACACGGGCATAGATATATGCTTTTTCGGCACGGAGGAGAACGTAAACGACGCTGTCGCCGAGTCCGACGAAGACCTCGCCGAGCTTTTGACAGACGAGGAGCGCGAGGCGCTTCAAAGCATGGAGGACGGCGACTACGCCGAAAGCGATGAGCATATAAGAGATATGATAACGCTCGTGCTCGGAGATCTCAACGACGAAAATAAAATCTATTGCGATTGCGGTGTGTCGAAGGAGCTCGTGCTTGAAAACGGGGTTGATTACGTCGAGATCGCGTGCAAGAGGTGCGGGTGCAAAAAAATGTTTTACTGTTCAAATTCGCTTTCGACGGAAGAACTCTTTTACGCCGACGAACTTCATTTATATAAATGATAAAAAGGACCGATCCGATCGGTCCTTTTTACATAAAAAATATTGAAGGAGATTTATCAATATTCGTTATAATTGAAATCCGTGAACGTGATGTCGAGCGTAATTTCGTCGTATGTCGTCGTCGTGTAGCCCATGTAGCTCGTTGTCGTCGGGCGCAAGACCGTTATCGTCGCCGAGTCGCCTACCGAATAATCGAGGAGCAGATAGTGGAGCGCGTCGTAGTCGCTTATAAGGCCGTAGGAGGCCGCCGTGGCTTGGAGGTTATGGCCGTCAAGCGCGGCGATTATATCTCCGACCTGTATTCCCGCATCCGCCGCCGCGGAATTTTCATTGACTTTTGTGACATACGTATGATACGTCGTGAAGCGTATCGACTGGCTGCTCACAACTACGCCGAGCTTTGCTCTGCCGGGAATATATCCGCCTGTCTCCGCGAGCGTGTTGACGCATTTGATGACCGTTGCTATCGGTATAGCTTGCGACATTCCTTCGAGAGCATTTCCCGATTTGTCGTAATATCCCTTTGAATTGACAAGCCCTATAAGCTCGCCCTTGGCGTTGAAAAGTCCTCCGCCTGAGTTGCCGCCGTTTATCGGCGCCGAGAATAAGAACATTCCGCTCATCGGCACGGTGACGTTTTGCGACTGAACGGCTCCCGATTTGTTCTTCGAGCTGAGCACGCCCGACGTGATCGTTATTCCGACGCCGTTTGGATTGCCTATCGCATAGACGGTCTCGCCTATCACGGACGCGTCGCTGTTGCCTATCACAGCCGCTGTGCAGTCATTCTTGTCTATTTTGAGCACGGCGACGTCTTCTTCAAGGTCGCCGCAGACGTATGCCGCTTCGTATTCCGAGCCGTCGGTCAGTATTACGCGCAACGTGTATCCGTTTATGCTCGCGGGTCCCGCGACGTGATAGTTCGTCAGAATATAGCCGTCCGTCGTGTATATGACGCCCGATCCGCAGCCGAGATATGTCGAATTGCTGTAAAGCTCTATCTGCACGCACGCCGCATAGCATTTTGCGAGGAGGTTCGTTATCTCCGTCGTCGTATCGGACGTTACGGTGCTTTCGGGAGAGATGGCGATATCGTTTATCCGAACAACGGACGGGCTGCCGTTCGTAGCTGCGGTCGATGTTTCGGATCCCGATGTGATCTCGGTCGATGTTGTCTCAGACTGATCGCCGACGGCACTTGAAATTTCATTCGTGGCGGCGACTGATGTGTTATCCGTCGTGGACGACGGTTCGGCCATTCTCGATATGCCGATCACCATTACGGCGACAAACAATACGATACACGCGAGCAGTACGGCTATTACCGTCATAGACGAATTGCTTTTGCCGCTTTTTTTCGGCGGCGGCGTTTGATTGTATGAATAGCTGTGATAACCGTTGTCGTATCCCGAGCCACCGCTCGGCGTTTCGTCATCCGTTGTCTCCTTCGGCTGTTCGCTGTCAGACAAATCGTCGGCTTGTTCGTCGCTTTGCTCCGCCTCGCCGTCGTTTTCGGATTTTTCCTCGTCGGCTTTCGGCGTCAGATCCTCATCGTCTTGAAATTTCTTTTCTTCATCGTCTTGGCAATACATTTTTACCGTCTCCTTTTTTGTCATTTTTTTGCTTCTATGATATTATAATAAAATGAAAATATTAAAAACAAATTAATATAAAATAACTTTTGTGTAAATAAGTTTTAACAAATTTATTGAAATTACGCATGTTGAGTGATAAAATATTATGTAGCGAGGTGATAATTATGGATAGCGGAGTCTACGACGTGTTTGCGAAAATGCCGACGCTGTACACCGACAGGCTTGTCCTGAGAAAAATGACGGTGCGGGACACCGACGATATGTACGAATATTCATGCCGCCCGGAGGTGTCGCGGTTCCTTTTGTGGTCACCTCATACCGACGCGAAGGTAACGCGCTCGTATTTGCGATATTTGCAAGGGCAGTACGCGCAGAAAAAGTTTTATGACTGGGCGATCGACCTCAAAAGCACCGGTAAGATGATAGGGACGTGCGGCTTTTCTCATATCGACGCCGAGAACAATGCCGCCGAGATCGGATATGTGCTGAACTCCGATTACTGGGGGCTCGGCTATGCCGCCGAAGCCGTCGCACGCGTCATGAAATTCGGGTTTGAGACGCTCGGTTTCAACCGCATATACGCGCGCATACTCGACGGAAATATTCAAAGCGTGCGCGTCGCGGAAAAGAATTTGATGCGCCATGAAGCGACGCACAAAAACGCGCTTATCGTAAAAGGCGAATACAAAACGTACCACGAATACGCGATACTCAAAGACGAGTTTGACGCGCTTTTCTATAAAAACTGATATATCGTATCAAGACCACCGCAAAAGCGGTGGCCGTGTTTTTTTATTCTACGTCGTTTTCCCAAACGGGAGACACGTCTTTGTATGCTTTCAGTACGTCTTTGAATATTTTGCGTATTTCGAGCATATGCTCCTTTGTGTCGCCCTCGAATATGAGAACGAGCTCGGGCAGGTTTGACGAAGCCCTTACAAGTCCCCAGCCGTGCTCAAATGACACGCGCGCGCCGTTGATGTCGCACACTTTGCCGGGGTAGAGCGATTTGAATTTTTCGACGATCTCGTCGATTATGCCGTATTTTACGGTGTCGGCGCAGTGCGCCTTGATCTCGGGGGACGTCACGTACTGCGGGAATTTTGCCACGATTTGAGAAACGCTGTCATCCTGATGGGAGAGAAATTCGACGAGCTTTGCCGCGACGAACACCGCGTCGTCAAAGCCGTACCAGTCGTCGCCCGATATGAAGATGTGTCCGCTGCGCTCGCCCGCGAGTTCCGCGTCGATCTCGTGCAGCTTCGATTTTATATATGAATGGCCCGTTTTCCACATGATCGGCTTGCCGCCGTTCTCGGTTATGACATCCACGAGCTGATTTGAACATTTGACGTCAAACACTACGGACGCCCCCGGTTTCTTTTCAAGAAGCTGTTTCGCTATAAGAGCGAGGACCGTGTCGCTCCAAATATTGTTGCCCTTTTCGTCGATGACGCCGATGCGGTCGCCGTCGCCGTCAAAGGAAAGACCGATGTCGGCGTGAATATACGGATGCAGCACCATCTCGCGCATGCGCTGTCTGCCTTCGAGCAGGGAAGGATTGGGGAAATAGTGCGGATATGACATATCGGGATCGCAGTTGAGCTGGAACGTGATACATCCGAGGCGCTGGAACACCTCGTAGACGAACACGCCCGCGCCGCCGTTGCCCGCGTCGAGCACGACGCGCATCTTCTTTTTGCCCATGTGTATGCGCGAGCATATATCGTCGATATACGCGTCGCGCACGTCGACCTCTTCATATTTGCCCTCTTTTGAGCTTGTGTCGGGCGCGTCGAGATATGAATAGACCTCTTTTATGTCGTCGGGCTCGAGCGTTTTTGAGTAGCCGTTGGCGAGCTTGAATCCCGACCATCCGTCGGGGTTGTGGCTTGCGGTTATCATCACCGCGCCCTCGCAGCTAAGATAATATTGCGCAAAATAAGCGAGCGGTGAGAGCGCGAGGCCGATGAAGAAAACGTCGATGCCGCTCTCGCGGAGCGCCTTTATCGCCGCTTCGGCGAACGACGGCGAGCATTTGCGGTTGTCGTATCCCACGACGGCGCGCGTGATATTTCTCTTTAATAGATATTTTGAATACGCTTTTACTATTTTATATACGTTGTCCGGGCAGAGCTCCTCGTCGCATACTCTGCCGCGAATGTCGTATTCTCTGAACATACTGTTGAATGAAGACGAATATTTGTTGCTTGTGATCATTTGTTTTACCTTTCATGCGTGAGCATTTTTTTTGCATTCCTTAGTTTATTATATGCGAAAAAATATTATTCGCCTTCGTCCCAGTTGTGATAGACGTTCACGATGTCGTCGTCCTCGTCGAGATAGTCGAGGAGCTTGCCCATTTTTTCGGCGTCCTCTGCAGAAAGAGATACGTATGTCGAGGGGACTTTCGCCTTTTCCGCGCTTTCGAGCGTGTAGCCTTTCGATGTCAGCGCTTCGGAAACGGCCGAGAGATCATCCGGCTCCGTGTAGACGGTGTAGACGTTTTCTTCCTCGATAAAATCCGCCGCGCCCGCTTCGAGTGCGTCTTCCATGAGCTTGTCGCCGTCGACTACGACGTCGCCGTATTCGTCGACGCCGGAGATGATGATGACGCCCTTTTCGCTGAACAGGAAGCTGACGCATCCCGTCTGTCCGAGATTGCCGCCGAACTTGTCAAATCCGTGGCGGACGTTGCCTGCCGTGCGGTTTTTGCTGTCCGTCGCCGCTTCGACGATGACCGCGACACCCGACGGACCGTAGCCCTCATATACGAGTTCCTCGTAAGCGACTGCGTCGGCGCCGGACGCTTTTTTGATTATGCGCTCGATGTTGTCGTTCGGGACGTTGTTCGCTTTCGCTTTCGTTATGAGGTCGCGCAGTTTTGAATTGGAGGTGGGATCGGGACCGCCCTCTTTGACGGCGATCGTTATCTCTTTGCCTATCTTTGTGAAAACGTTCGCGCGCTGCGCGTCGGTCTTCTCCTTTTTATGCATTATGTTTTTCCATTTGCTGTGTCCTGACATATATTTTCTCCTTAAAATAGAATTTCGTTTTAGCCTTCACTTGTGAGGGAAGGCGGATTTTACCGAAGGCGACGGATGAGCTTGTGAGCCTTCCCCTTGAGGGGAAGGTGTCAGCCTTCGGCTGACGGATGAGGTGGAATATGTTTTAATATATCATTACATACCCCATAAAAATTTGATTTGATTTCAAGATTCGAATATCGCAAAACCGATATCCCCATTGAATTCAAATAATCGCTTCTTTCTATATCATATTTTTTGCTTTCTTCTGTATAATGTTGCGAGCCGTCAATTTCTATTGCCAAATGTCCCGCGGCACAATAAAAGTCAACGATATAATTTCCGATGGTTTTTTGCCTGTTTACATTAACCGGCAATTTTTTCAGAAAATCATACCACAGATGCCTTTCTTCCGGTGTCATTTCAGAACGAAGTCGCTGGGATAATCCCGTTAAATTCGGATTGTTTGTTTTATTCATATAACACCTCATCAGTCTTCTCGCTTCGCTCCTCGACAGCTTCCCCTCAAGGGGAAGCCCTCATATCTTTCTCGGTGTTTTGAGGCAGATGAGCGGCAGAGCGCTGCCGAGCACGACGTTTGTCGCCTTCACGAGCGCGACGCGCGATGAGCGCGTTTCTTCGTCCGTCGCGCCGAGTATCTTGCAGTCCTGATAGAAGCGGTTGAACGCCACGCACACGTCGAGTATATATCGCGTGACAGTCGACGGCTCGTAGTCGCGGAGCGCGCCGTCGACGGCTTCTTCAAAGCGCGACAGCGTTTTCATGAGCTCCGCCTCCGACGGCTCGGTTATTTTGACTTTTGCGGCGCCGACGTCGCCCGCCTTTTCGATAAGCGAGCACGTGCGAGCGTATGTGTATTGCGCGTACGGGCCTGTGCTGCCGTCAAAGGAGAGCGCGTCATCCATGATGAAATTGGTGTCTTTTATGCGGCTGTTCAGAAGATAGTGGAACACTATCGCGCCGACGCCGACGTCCTGCGCCACTTGCTCCTTGTTTTCAAGATCGGGGTTTTTCTCCTCGATCACGGCGCCGACTTTTTCGACGGCTGCGTCGATAAGATCGCGTATCAGAATGACGTTGCCCGTGCGCGTCGCAAGCTTCGCGCCGTCTATACTCACCATGCCGTACGGCACGTGTACGAGCTTGTCGTAAAAGTCGTATCCCATAAGCTCTACGACTTTGAACCACTGCGCAAAGTGCAGGCACTGCTGAGACGCCGTGACATATATGCACTTGTCGAAGTGTGACATATATGCACTTGTCGAAGTTATATGTGCGGCGGCGGTAGACGGCGGCGGCGATGTCGCGCGTCGGGTAAAGCGTCGATCCGTCCGATTTCAGTATCAGGCACGGCGGCATATTGTACTCCGAAAGGTCGACTATCGACGCTCCGTTGTCTTTTTTGAGCAGCCCCATTTCACGCAAAGCCTCGATCTGCTCGGGCATTTTGTCGGTGTAGAACGACTCGCCCGCATAGCTGTCGAACGTTATGCCGAGCTTTTCGTACGTGCGGTTGCACTCGTCGAGCGATATTTTTACGAACCATTTCCACAGATCCGTGTTTTCTTTGTCGCCTTCTTCGAGCTTTGAAAATTCCTCTCTCGCGCGGTCGTTCAGCGCGGGATCTTTTTCCGCTTCTTCGTGAAATTTGACATAAAGGCGCACAAGCTCGTCGACTCCGCCCTTTTCGACAGTATCGCGGTCGCCCCACAGCTTGTATGCGGTTATCTGCTTGCCGAATTGCGTCCCCCAGTCGCCCAGATGATTTACGCCTATGCAGTTAAATCCCGAAAACCGATGTATCATACCGCAGCTCTCTGTCGCTGACTTTGGCGAGAAATTCAAGCGATGCGTCGATTCTGGGCGATTCGGAATTGACATACAGGAATCTGTTGACGGATACCGGAAGCGGATCACCTTCTTCCATCACGGGAGGGATCCCGTAATCACTGCTCTGTTTCAGATAGGTGAGTCCGATCCCGAATGGGAAGGAGCCTCTGTAAGTGTCCGGTATCATCGCATTCTCACCAAACAGGACACCGGCCCGGATATACTTCTCTGCTTTCGTGAGGAAGACTTCCATTTCCTGAAGCGCATCCGTCGGGATCTCCTCGGAAGCAGGATCGCTGACCTTCAGAAGATGCCCCTCAATCATCCGTCGAAGGAGAATCGCCATTGCTCCGGGGTAACGATTCGATAATACCGAACGGCCTGCCCCTTCCCCGAGCAGCGTGTCACAGAGTATCCATAAATCCTCCTGCGTTTT
>CAJONA010000030.1 GCA_905235755.1 uncultured Clostridia bacterium | reverse complement strand
ATTGACCGCGTCGGCGTTATGCTCGGGCTGAAATTTCCTTGCGGGAACGAACTCGAAAAACTCGCCGCATCGTGCGACGAAAAAATGCCGAAAATAAAGATAAGCGTCACGGGCGGCTCCTGCAATCTTTCGGGCGCGGAAAACAAGATCTCGGATATGCTCGCAGGCGGCAAGTCGCCGGAATATATATCGCGCTGCACGCTCGAACTCGTCGCCATGACTTTGCATGAGATGACGGCGGCGGCACGCGAAAAATATCCGTCGCTGCCGATACTTTTCGCCGGCGGCGTGATGAGGAACGCTATCATAAAAGAAAAATTGACGCAGGATTTCGACAACGTATTTTTCGCAAAGACCGAGCTGTCGTCCGACAACGCCGTAGGCGTCGGCTATCTCGGACTGAAAAAGCACAAGGAGGCTCACAATGGATGAAAACCGCAGGATAGTGACCGTCACGGAACTGAACGAATACCTGAAAATGTCGATTGAAAACGACGGGCACCTGCAAGGGATATTCATAAAAGGCGAGATATCGAATTTTACAAATCACCGCTCGGGACACCTGTATTTCACGCTCAAAGACGAGGGCGGCTGCCTCTTTTCCGTGATGTTCCGCTCAGCCGCCGCAAAGCTGAAATTCATGCCCGAAAACGGAATGAAAGTGATATGCGGCGGACGGATCAGCGTGTTCGTCAAAAACGGGCAGTATCAGCTCTATGTCGAAACGATGGAACCCGACGGCGTAGGCGCGCTGTACATCGCATATGAGCAGCTCAAACGCAAGCTCGAAGCGGAAGGACTTTTCTCCGAGTCGCGCAAAAAGGCGCTGCCGAAGATACCGTCAAAAATAGGCGTCATCACATCTCCGACGGGCGCCGCCGTGAGAGATATAATAAACATCTTGGGCAGGCGCTTTCCGTACGCGGAGATACTGCTTTATCCGTCGCTCGTTCAGGGCGACGGCGCGGCGAAAAATATGATAGAGGCGCTCGATTATTTCGACGCGACGCGCTCCGTCGACGTCATCATCATCGGGCGCGGCGGCGGCTCGATAGAAGATCTTTGGGCGTTCAACGACGAAGCTCTCGTCCGTCGCGTCGCGGCGATGAGCATACCGATAATATCGGCAGTCGGGCACGAGACCGACTTCACGCTCTGCGATTTTGCCGCCGACAGGCGCGCTCCGACGCCGAGCGCCGCGGCGGAAATAGCCGCGCCCGATACGCGCGAGCTGATACAAAAATTCGAGAATGTCTCGCGCAAGCTCGAACTCATCGAAACGCAGCAGATCAAAATATACCGCGAAAAGCTGGCGCGGCTCGGCCAAAGCCGAGCGCTTACAAGCCCGAAAAACTTCATCGACGACAAGCGCGTCGCGCTTGATGTGCTCGAAACGAGACTTTTCGACAGGGCTAAAAACATTACGGATAACAAAAAGGCGCGCCTTGCGGCGATATGCGCAAAGCTCGAAGCGTTAAACCCGCTCTCCGTTTTGTCGCGCGGATACAGCGCGGTTTTCGGCGATGACAAAACGCTTATAAAAAGCGTCGATCAAGTGTCGGTCGGCGACGAGATATCGTTCATGCTGTCCGACGGAAAGATCGGCGCGACGGTAAAAAACATAGACAGAGGTGAAAAAAATGGCTGAAAAAATGACTTTTGAAGCGGCGCTTGCCCGCCTTGAAGAAATAGTTAGAACGATGGAGAACGGCTCGGCGCCGCTCGACGCTTCCCTTTCGCTGTTTGAAGAGGGCGTGAAACTCGTCAAATTCTGCACAGGCGAGCTCGACAATGCCGAGCAGAAAGTAAAAATGCTGCAAAAGGGAGAGGACGGCACGGTCACCGCATCGTTTTTCACAAAGCCCGAATAATATTTTTTCCTGTATTGAACGAACGGCGGATATTTGTCGGAACAGCCAAATTCGCACTGAAAAAGCATTGATATTTTGTCGTTTTTTGATGTTGACGAAAAGGCGATATCGTTGTAAAATACACTTGAATTTTGCATTCGGAGGCAGAAATGCTGAATCATTACGAATTCCTTTCAAAACACTATACACAAGGTATATACGGCTTGATAGATCGCATCGACCGCGATCCGCAAAGCGCGGGATACGGTCTTTATCCGGACTATGACGTCAACATGGCGGATGCGGCGTGGTATTACTCGCTCGCGCACGCTGTCTTTTTGGCGTATTATATAAAAGGCGCGGAGTGCTACCGCGACGATAGGATCCTCGAAGCCGTCGACGTGATCCTCGACGGCGGAGAAAGAATGATCCACGATGACGGCACCGTCGATCTGCACGAAACCAATTATCACGATCCGTCGTACTGCGGATTTTCCGTGCGCGACGCTCTCGGTCCGATGCTCGACGTGCTAAAAAAATATACGCTTCACACGCCGCTCGAGGACAAGATAGAGGCGCGCCTTACGTCTATGATATCGCGCATGGGAAAAGCGATGGAGGAGTTCGGATTCCACACGCCGAATCACCGTTGGATAATCTGCTCCGCTCTCGCCTATGTATACAAATTCACAGGCGACGAAAAAGCGCTCGACACGATGAATAAATATCTGTGGGAAGGCATCGACTGCGACGAATACGGCGAGTACACGGAGCGCTCGACAGGCTTGTACAACTTTATATGCAACAAATCGTTTTTGTATTTGGCACATATAATGAACGACGAAAAATATCTCGAATATCCGGTGCGGAATATGCGCCTGATGCGCTCCTTCTATGAACCCGATAAAACGATCTGCACGATGAATTCGATGCGTCAGGACAAAGGAAAAAATTCAATAACGGCGGAACGTTACTATTCGATATATCTGCCGCTCGCGCTGTACACAAAAGATCCCGAATTTGCCTATTACTCCGATGTTTTTCTCAAAAATCTTATGAGCGAGGCGATCAAAAGCGAAACGCCGTACGCATACCGCGACTATGAGAAGATGTACTGGTTCCTCATGCACGAGGAATGGCAGAGCGGATTTGAGGACATACCGTCATATCTGCCAAATCGAGATCTCGATATATATATTCCAAACAGCGGCATCGCGCGCATATACAAAGACGACGCCACGGTGACGGTGCTCAGGTCAAATTCACCCGACTTTTTCAAGCTCCAAACGGGAAAATACAGTATCAGCGCGCGTTTTGCGGGATCGTTCTTCGGCTCGCCGCACGCGCAATTCCGCCCAAAAACGATGGAAAAGACGGAGACGGGCTTCCGACTTGTTTCAAACGAAAGAGCCGGCTATCGCTCGCAGTTTGACGAGCCGCCCGAGACGAGCGAATGGCGGCACATGGACCACTCAAAGCGCCGCATAATAAACGTTCAAAGCTTCGACGTCATCGCCGACGTCAGCGTCGACGGCCGCACCGTCACGCTCGATATCGATTACAGCGGTGCCGAGACGATCCCGACAAAGCTCGAACTGACGTTTAACAGCGGATGCAAGATGGAAACTGACAACATCGCATTTGTCGCCCGCGCAAACGACTACGTGTTTCTAAAAAGCGGCAAAGCGACGGTGACTTTTGATCCAGGACACAAAGTAGAGATCGACGGCGGCGCGTTCGCGCACTCATTTGCGGAGAATATGCGCGGCTCGGAGCACGTGCCCGAAGGATGCTTCACGATATGTCTGACAGGCAAGACGCCCGGAAAAATGCACATCACGATGAAATTTTAAAATTCACAAAAACGCCCGTGATATCATACGATACCACGGGTGATTTTTTATGTGCTATATAAGAAAACGCAAAAAAAACGTAAAAAAAAGGGTGATAATCGCTCTTATATGCATAATTCTTGCAATTATCCTCGTTATTAATTACATAAACCGAAAGCTCGACGTCATCACACGGGACATCGTGATCGAGCAGATAAGAAACAACATAACCGCAGTAATATCCGATATAATAAAAGGTTACGACCTCGACAAAGAATACATCAATACCACGTACGAAAACGGGAGCGTAAAATCGATAACAACGAACACCGGAGCGCTGAACGCGCTCAAAGCGACGGCTCTCTCCGACATATCCGCGGCGATAGGTGAGATAGACGAATACAAAATCGAAATATCTTACGCGAATATTTTCGACGACGAAGTCATCTTCGGAAAAATGCATTTCACCGTGACCGCAAGCGTTCTTCCCGTGTACAGCGTCACCGCAGAAATAAAAACGGCATTCGAAGACGCGGGGATAAACCAGACGCATTACAGCGTCATATTATCGATAAACGTCGATGTGAATGCCGTGCTGCTGATATCTACGGTGAACGTGGTATCAAATTACGATATGTGCATCGCGGAGACGATAATCGTCGGCGACGTGCCGGAAATATACCTTTACGGAGAATAAACTCCCGTCATGTCAAACGGCGGGATAAAGCTTTCTTTTTGCGTTTCGCCGTCTTGAACAAAGCCGTTCACAATTCCGATTTTTCTCGCTGCCGCAATGGCTTTTTGATATTCATACGTCGTGAGCCTGCGTCTCAGCTCCGCGTGCGTCTCCGACGCCATCGGCGTGTATTGATTCATTATGCCGATCAAAACGTCATCGCCGTATGTATCATAGATATATTTAAATATTTCAATAGACTCACCGACGTGCGCAGGCAGAACGAGATGCCGCATGATGACGCCGCGCGTCATCATGCCGTCGCCGTCAAATTTCGGGCTGCCGGCGATGCTCACCATTTCATCGAGCGCCGCTTTGGCGTGCACGGCGTAATCGGGCGCGTTTGAATAGCGCGCGCCGCTCTCCGGTGTGAAATATTTAAAATCCGGGAGAAATACGTCGATATATCCATCGAGCATCTTTATCGTTTCGACGTTTTCATATCCGCCGCAGTTGTAGACAAACGGCAGATCGAACCCCTGCGCTTTTGCCATTTTTATCGCTTCGACGATCAGCGGCGTAAAGTGCGTCGGCGTCACAAAATTTATGTTGTGCGCCCCTTTTTCTTTCAGTTCAAAGAATATTTCGCAAAGCCGCCCGACAGATATTTCCCCGCCGCCGCGTGAGCGCGATATGTCATAGTTCTGGCAGTATGAGCATTTGAGCGAGCAGCCGCAAAAGAATACCGTCCCGCTGCCGCGTGTGCCGGAAATGCACGGCTCTTCCCAAAAATGAAGCGCCGCCCGGCAAATTCGCATGACGTCGCGCTCGCCGCAATATCCCGTCGTCTCGTGTCTGTTGACGCGGCAATTTCGCGGGCAGAGAGTGCAAGATGCAAAGCAGTCCGTCATTTTAACTTTTGCTGCGCCTGCCAGATGCTCATCACGAGCTTATGCGGCAGTATCTTCACGCCGAGCACCTGCATTTTCGCCGTAAATCCCGGTATGCAGACGTCTTTGTTTTTCTTTTTAAGCGCCTTCCAAGTCTCTTTGACGATGAACGACGCTTCGTACATAGCGGCATATTTTTTGACAACGGCGTCCTTGTCTTTTCTTATCGCGCGGTCAAAGAAAGCCGTCTTTGTCCAGAAAGGACACACCGCCATCACGCGTATACCGCGCTTTTTCACTTCCCTGCCGAGCGCGCGAGAGAAGCTCAGCACAAACGCCTTGGACGCGCCGTAAACGTTTATATACGGTATCGGCTGGAACGCCGCCACCGAAGCTATCTCGATTATCTCCGAACCGCTCGACATATAGGGCAAAACGATGTATGTCATTGCCACAACGGCGCGGCAATTGAGGTCGACCATGCCGACGTTGTCTTCGAGAGAGATGTTTTCGGTCGCGTCAAATTTGCCGAATCCGCTGCAATTTATCAGCAGCTTAACATTCGGCTTTTCATCTTCGAGGAGCGCGCTTATCTTTTCGGTGAACGATATATCGGTCAGATCGAGCGGAACGACTTTTATCTCAAATTCAGACTCCGCCGCAAGCTCTTTGAGCTTTTCGGCGTTTCTCGCGATCACCCAGACTTCGTCGTACGTTCCGTGAGACGACAGCGTTCTCACATACTCTTTTCCCATGCCGCTCGAAGCGCCGGTTATTATAGCGATACTTTTCATTTTATCACCCCGTATATTTGTTTTTATACAACAGTATAATATATGATTTTTCGAGCATTGGCGGCGCTTTTCGGCGTTATATGCTTCGATATGTTTTTCTGCACCATGCGACCGCTCTGAAATTATTTTTTATACATTGCGTTTCCATTATACTGTATATTTTTGCAAAATGCAACGATTAAATCAAAATTTTTATTGTTTTCCCGCGCGGCATGCGCGTGAAAAAGCAGCGGCGGCGAGACGTCGTCAGCTTCCATAGCTTCCATATATAAATAAAAACGAGATCGCCGAAAAGCGGCATATTCCGACTCCGAAAAAAATTTTTAAAATTTTTCAAAAACCCCTTTACAAACGGAAAATCTTGTGATAAAATATCCCCGAAAGCGACAAATTAAGTCTTTAAGCGCGGTACAGAGATGCCGGCAAGATGAAAAGTCAGCGAGTATAGAATACCTATAATCGATTGATACAGCGTCTTGCCTATGCAAGACGCTTTTTTTCGGACTGAAAGTTGTCGAAATAAAATAATCGGAGGTTAAAATGAAACTAGCTTACAATGTCAAAGACAGACCTTCTTTCGGTAAGACGCTCGTCTTTGCGCTCCAACAGCTCCTCGCCATCATGGCGGCGACGATCGCGGTGCCGGCAATCATCGGCAACGGAATGTCCCAAACAGCCGCGCTCTTCGGCGCAGGCGTCGGCACGATCGTATATCTGCTCTTCACAAAATTCCGCAGCCCCGTATTCCTCGGCTCGTCGTTTGCGTTCCTCGGCTCAATGAGTGCGGCGTTCGCAGGTGCCGGCTCGGTAGTGGCTCTCGGATACCTCGGACTCGTCATCGGCGCGGTGTTCGCAGGTCTCGTTTATGTTGTACTCGCACTCGTCGTTAAATTTGCGGGAACAAAATGGATCAACAAAATAATGCCCGCAGTCGTTATAGGTCCGACAGTCGCAATAATCGGACTCTCCCTTGCCTCAAATGCAGTCGGTGACATGCTCGGAACATCCGGTGCGGTTGCCAACGGTACATCTACATACGTTTGCCTGATATGCGGACTCGTTACTCTCGCTGTAACGATGATCAGCTCCGTATACGGCAAAAAGATGCTGAAAATGATCCCGTTCATCGTAGGCATACTCGCAGGATATGCGGTTGCGGCTATCTTCACCGTTATAGGCAACGCAACAGGCAACGCGGCTCTTCAGGTCATCAATTTCAGCTTGTTCAACAACATATCGTGGCTTCCCGACTTTACATTCATCAAAGCATTCAACGGATTTGAAAATCTCAGCGGCTCATTCATAGCAACTATTGCGGTAGCATACGTTCCCGTTGCATTCGTTGTGTTCGCTGAGCATATAGCAGACCATAAAAACCTTTCATCCATCATTGAGCATGACCTCACGGAAGACCCCGGTCTCCACCGCACACTCCTCGGCGACGGCGTCGGCTCAATCGCAGGTGCATTCTTTGGCGGATGCCCGAACACGACATACGGTGAGTCCGTAGGTTGCGTAGCAATCTCCGGCAACGCGTCGGTAGTGACGATATTCACAACGGCGATCCTTGCGATAGTCGTATCGTTCATCGGTCCGTTCGCAACGTTCCTCGCAACGATACCCGCGTGCGTCATGGGCGGCGTTTGCATAGCGCTCTACGGCTTCATCGCAGTCAGCGGTCTTAAAATGATACAGAACGTCGACCTCGGAGACAACAGAAATCTGTTCACGGTGTCCGTTATCCTCATCGCGGGTGTCGGCGGTATGGTCGTATCGTTCGGCAAAGTGACGATCACAGAAGTGGCGTGCGCGCTCATCCTCGGCATACTTACAAACTTCATCCTTTCGAGAAAAAAATCAGACAACGAGGAAAATTGATTTAAATCTCCTTTAAAAAAGGCGGCCGCTCGTATGAGCGGCTGTCTTTTTTTGCCGCGTCTTGCGCATAGGATCGGCTCGCGCCGCCAAAGCCGCTAAATAAGAAATATTTTTTATTTTTAAAAGCCGCCGGCTGTCTTTTTTACATTGACAAACATCGGCGCGTATGGTAGGATAATTATAAAGATTTAACCACTTATCACCGGAGGAAAATATGAAACGAAGATGGACTGAGGCGGAAGCGTGGGCTTGGCAGGAAAAGGTCGGCTGGCTTCGCGGCTGTAATTTTATCGGGAGCGACTGCGCAAATCGCATCGATATGTGGCAAAGCCACAAAAACGCCGAGCACATGGCGACGGCGGAGCGCGAGCTCGCGCTGTGCCGTGAAACGGGGTTTAACACCGTCAGAATTATCGTAGAGTTCGACGTATGGCTTCAGGAACACGACAGTTTTATGGATATTTTCGAAAAATATATCGCTCTTTGCGATAAATACGGCCAAAAAGTGATGGTCGTGCTCGCAAACGAGGCGCAGCTTTGCCGCGGCGAAAAGTATGTTCCGAAGCCTCTCGGCGAGCAGGTTTACGCCATCGGTCATCATCAGGGACGTTTTCCGCTGACGCCGGAGCAGAAAGCGTTGACGCCGTATCACGAGCTAGAAAGAGATGAAACGCGCGAAAAATACATCGAAATGGTGCGTCAGATCGTCGGAAAATACCGCGCGGACGAAAGGATAGTGTGCTGGAACGTTTTCAATGAGCCTGGGCTGGCGATCGGCGCGGAGCGCTCACTGCCTCTGATCGAGCTTATGTTCAAGACGGTGCGAGAACAAGATCCGATACAGCCGCTGGCGTCCGACATTTGGTATTGGAGCAGACTCGACGAGCTTCGCCCGTTCGACAAGCTCAGCTCAGAGCTTTCGGACGTTATATCATGGCACTGCTACAAGCCGGTCGAGCAGTTTGTGATCGACCTCAAAAAGCTCTCGCGCTTCAATCGCCCGATACTTCTCACAGAGTGGCTGCACAGGATAAACCTCCAGAAAGTCAGAGAGATATATCCCATTTTATTCCTTGAAAAGATAAACTGCTGGTGCTGGGGCTTTGTCGCCGGAAAAACGCAGACATACGAGCCGTGGGACGTCTTATGGGAGCAATACGACAAAAACGGAGGCAACGTCAACTACGACTTCACGCTCTGGCAGCACGATCTGTATCGCCCGAGCCTGCGCCCGTACGATCCAAATGAAATAAAACTGATAAAAGAGTGTAACGCAAAAGCAGACTGAGCGCGACGCCAGAGCCGTTCATATAACGAAAAAAGCCGCCGTCGGCGGCTTTTTTGATGCTTTTTACAGCAGTTTTTTTATTTCTTTTATGTAGCTTGAATCGCTTCCGCAGCAGCCTCCGATGTAGCTTACATATTCAAGAGCGGGCTTAACGTCCTCGGCAAACTGCGCCGCGCTGTACGCGGTGGAAGTTGTTCCGTCGGAGCTGAGTATCGGCTTTCCGGCGTTTGGCTTGAAGACTATCGGCAGATCGGTCTTTTCGGAAAATTCCTTGATTATCGGAAGCGCGAGATCGGGACCGAGCGAGCAGTTAAGCCCTATGGCGTCTATTCCGAGCGGAGCGAGCGCGTCAACGGTATCTTTAACGGAATTACCGAACATTGTCTTTCCCACTTTTTCAAAAGTCATGCAACAAAAAACGGGGAGGCCGTACGTCTTTGCAACTTCCGCGGCGATCTTCATCATCGCAAGGTCCATAAATGTCTGGATCATTATCATGTCGCATCCGGCAGCAACGCCCGCCTTTATCATTTCATCGTAAATGCGACGGCATTCGTCCTCTTCAAGATCACCGTAAGGCTCGAGTATCTCCGTAAGCGGTCCCACCGACAGACATGTTTTGACGCCTGTTCCCGCGAGCACTTTCTTTGTGATCTCAACGCCCGCCGAAACGACCTGTGCCGGATCGTAGTCGGAGGAACGCTTTACGGACGGACCGTTTGCGCCGAACGTATTTGCAAGTATTATTTCGGAACCGGCTTCAAGATAATTTGCCGTAAGCTCCTCGACAAATTCGGGATGCTCGATATTATATCTCCATACGGGAACTTTGGCCTCGCCGTGCGCCTCGGCGATCCCCCATAACGTAGTGCCGACGGCGCCGTCGAGCAGAGTGATCTTTTTTGACATAGGTTTTATCTCGCTTTCTTTTATATTTTTGAAATTACGGTTCGCTTTAAGAAGCAGGCGGCATTTTTGCGTGCGTCTCGATAACGATCCTGTTATTATTTTAACATCTTGCTTGATCTTTTTCAATAAAAAACACAACATTCGATCGTGTTTTTATTTTTTATTGATGCGGCTGTGATGATCGCATTATACTCATATCCGCTCTGCTGTAAAAACAAAAGCGGAAACGAAAGGTTTTACCTTTTCGTTTCCGCTCGTCTTTTTTCTTTTCCGTCCCGTATTCCGCCGTGGTGTATTTAAACCGCCGTCCGTTGATAATTGTCGCTGTAAATATATCTTCTGTTAAAATAATCCCGATATTTTGCCGTTTTCGTCTACGTCGATTTTTTCCGCCGCCGGACATTTGGGAAGACCGGGCATTGTAAGTATATCTCCGGTAAGAACCACTATAAAGCC
>CAJONA010000029.1 GCA_905235755.1 uncultured Clostridia bacterium | reverse complement strand
GTGATCGGAGTGATCGACGCAAAGAGCCGTGCGGCGCTCTGTTTATCGAGAAAAAATCTCGACGGCACGCTGTCAAAGCAAACGGAGAAGATATATAAAAAACTCGTAGGAGTCGTCGGCAGCGTTTATGCGGGGATAGATTTTCCCGATGAGGATCTCGAAACGCTCGACGGCGAGGGAATGGCGAGCGGGATCGAAGAAATAATCGCAGATCTCAAAAAGCTGCGCGATTCATACAAGGCGGGACACGCCGTCTGCGAGGGAATACCCGCCGTTATCTGCGGCAAGCCGAACACGGGCAAGTCGACGATCTTAAATCTCCTGTGCGGCTCGGAGCGCGCGATAGTGACGGACATAGCGGGCACGACGCGCGACATTATTTCGGAAAGCGTCGTTCTGGGCGACGTTACGCTGCATCTTTCCGACACGGCGGGAATAAGGGAAACAGCCGACGCGATCGAAAGAATAGGCGTTTCTCGCAGCAAATCGGAGCTTGAAAAATGCGAGCTCGCGCTCGCGGTATTTGATTCTTCCGTGCCTTACGACAGCGAGGACGCGGCTGTGCTCGACGCCGTGAGGTCGGCGCGGGAGAGCGGAGCGTGCGTCGTTTGCATTTTAAATAAGAGCGATCTTGACGGCCGCTTCGACGAGACGAAACTAAAAGATTTTGAACATATCATCCGCATAAGCGCGACGTCAGGCGGCGCGAAAGACACCATATCGGAGAAGATAAATTCGCTTTTTGTCGGCGGCGACATCATAAATTCAAGCGACGCCGTTATAACGAACGCGCGTCAGTACGCGTCGGTGTGCCGCGCGCTCGACTTTTGCATAAGCGCTCGCGCCGCGCTCGAAAATTTCGGCACGGACATAGCGGGAAGCGAACTCGAACGCGCGATGAGCGAGCTTTCCGAGCTCGACGGGCGCGAGGTCGGGATCGACGTCGTAAATGAGATCTTCGGCAAATTCTGCGTAGGAAAATAAACAAAAAATGCTTCCGCTCAAAAGGCGGAAGCATTTTTTATCAGCATATCAGCATCGCGTCGCCGAAGGAGAAGAAACGGTATTTTTCCTTTATCGCCTCGGCGTACGCTTTTTTTATCAGTTCCGTTCCGGCGAGCGCCGAGACGAGCATTATAAGCGTGCTTTGCGGAAGATGAAAATTCGTTATGAGTGCGTCGACAGCTTTGAATTTGTAGCCGGGATATATGAATATCCCCGTGTCGTCTGTCATCGCGGCGACTTTGCCGTCATCGTCAGAGGCACTTTCGAGCGTGCGGCACGACGTTGTGCCGACGGCGATTATCCTGCCGCCGCGAGCGCGCGTTGCGTTGATCTTCGCCGCGCTTTCGTCGCTTACCGAGAAAAACTCGCCGTGCATGACGTGATCGGCGATCTTATCGACCTTGACGGGGCGGAACGTGCCGAGCCCGACGTGAAGCATGACGCGCGCGATATCGACGCCACTGCTCTCGATATCGTCGAGCAGTTCCTCTGTGAAATGCAGCCCGGCTGTCGGTGCGGCGGCGCTGCCCGGCTCGCGCGCATAGACCGTCTGATAATCGTCGTTGTTTTTCAGCTCTTCCGTTATGTACGGCGGCAACGGCATTTTTCCTATCTCGTCGAGGACGGAATATATCGTCGCGCCGCCGCTTTTGTCGTATGAAAACTCGACGACGCGCGTTCCGTCGTCGACGATATCCTTGACCGTGGCGACGAGCTTTCCGCCGCCGAACGAGACGCGCGCGCCCCCTTTGAGCCGCCGTCCGGGACGGACGAGCGTTTCCCAAACGTCGAGCGACTTCTGGCGCAAAAGCACAAATTCGCAGTCGGCGCCCTCTCCGTCGTCGCGCATCTTTTTGCCGTATATCCTAGCGGGTATTACCTTTGAATCGTTTATGACGAGCGTGTCGCCGGCGTGAAGGTACTCCGTTATCTGACTGAATATTTTGTGCTCTATTTCGCCCGTGTCGCGGTGCACGACCATCAGCCGTGCGCCGTCGCGCCGCTCGCTCGGGTGCTGCGCTATCAGTTCGGGCGGCAAGTCAAAATCGAAATCCGACGTTTTGAGGTCGGTTTTTGAAAGTTCGTTTTTTATCATGATTTTCTCCTATCGTTTCCTATTATAAATATTACCACAAAAGCCGCGCTGTTGCAAGGCTTTTTTGCTTCGCCGCGAAAATACGAAAAAAATTTAAAAAATTTTTCAAAATCGGCAAACCAAATCGGTTTTTTTGACACTATATATATGAAAAGCATTGACAAACATATTTTTTATATTTTTCAAAATCCACATGACTAATGTGATTTATAATTAATTGTTCAAAACAAAAGCAATGTCGGCTTATTAAAAAATAAGCCGACATTGCTTATACTTATAATACGGTATTTGTGCTTTAGATCTCTTAATTTATATTTTAACCCAATTATTGATCGAACACCGCTTTTTTGTTCGATTTATAGTACAGAATACCGTCTTCGCTATAAAAAACTTCATTTTCTTCCGAACAGTTGAAATACGGACTTATAATGTACGTTTTATATTTGCCATCATCTTGTTTTTTATATAAAAAACAATTTTGCGGCAGTTCAATCCAATCAAAATTTTTTCCAATGTGAATATTTACCATAAACACAGGAATGTTTTCGGCATTGCCACCATTATAGTTCTTTATATATCCGTCTCCAATCACGTACCATTCACAAATATAATATGGCGATGTGTCAATTTGGGTATATTTTTCCGGCAAAAAAATTTCGCAAGAATCACCCGATATATCAACAGGAAGCCTGACAATTGCAATAATATCATCATCAACAAATCTACCGTTTTCATCATATCTCCCCTTTTTAATAAACCCTATTCCGTTTTCGTCATACTGTATGGCGTTTTCGTAATTCTCTATTTGCCAAAAGCACGATGAAAGAGATAAAGTGGTAGCAATCAGCAACACAAAACAGATCGTTTTTATTATTGTTTTTCTCATACATACCTCCATGTAACTATATTGTTATTATACCATAAGCATAAAAAATGTCAACTATTTTTTACAAAATTTATTTTTCCAATCTGCCTTCTATTTGTCCGAATTGATATTTACAATAGGTTTTGTAATCTGCTTCTCCGCGAAAATACGAAAAAAATTTAAAAAATTTTTCAAAATCGGCAAACCAAATCGGTTTTTTTGACACTATATATATGAAGACGCAAAAAACCGCTTGACAAAGGCGGAACGTATCGAAATAATGAAAAAGTATAAAAAGCCCGCGAAAGCGGGCTTTTTACATTACTGAACGTCAGTCGTCTTTTTGCATATCTTTCAGCTTTTCGAGAAATTCGTCAAGATCACCTTCGAGCGTCTCCACGTTGTCGCATATCGAGACCGTTTCCTTCCAAAATGTTTTATATATTCTGATGATCATAATTTCCGTATACGCCACGGTGCGTTCGAGTTCGGCCTTTGCGCGGAGAGAGCCGAGCGCTATCGCGCGCTCATCGTCGTTCTCATAATCGTCGTCAACGGTTATCGCCGGTTCGTCGCCGGTGAGTTTGCGCTTTATCGTGAAGTTTGCGCGGCTGACGTAGCCGTTCACGTAGTTGCTCTCGTCAAAATCTATCTCCGAATATTCGTCGTCGTATTCGCCGTTTTTTAAGTATTCGGCGCATATTTCGCATCCGTATTCGGCAAACGGCGTGTCATAGCGCTCCTTTACCGCCTTTATCTTTTCGAGAAGTTCGCCCTCTTTTGCGATGAGCTCATTTGTCGATATCTTCTTGCGTGAAATTTCCATAAACCGTCCCCTTTGATTTTTTTATAAAATATGTTGAAAAATTCTTTGCGTTATTGTAAAATAAAGAAAAGTGAAAGAAAATGAGGTGTCCGCTAATGATCGATGACGGAAAAACGACCGAGTTCGAAACGATAAAAGACGGCGACGACCGTAACCGCATAATAATCGGCGAGGTGTATAAATCGCTGCTTGAAAAGGGATATGATCCGATAAATCAGATAGTCGGATATCTCCTTTCCGAAGATCCCACGTATATCACAAATTTTAACGGCGCGCGTTCGCTCATAAGCAAGGTGGACCGCGACGAGCTGCTGAACGAAATGGTCCGCATCTACCTCGGACTCGACGACCCCCAAAGTTAATTATAAAATAAAAGCGGCATTTTGGCAATACTTTTTTTCAAAATTCCGCCGCGGCGCACAAAATTCCGCGCACCTTTACGTAAATATCGTCGAAATCGGACGGCGGCAAAGGATTTTCACCTTTGCCGCATTCTATCGTGAAGGCGGGAATGTCGAATTTGTCTATTACCCAATCCTTGTAGCCGCCGTGGCTCGCCGCCGCTTCGGGCTCAGAGAGCGCATATCCGCTTGCGGCTGAAAACCGCTCGGCGAGTTCCGCCGCACCGCGCGGGACTTTTTCGTTGTAATCGAAATATATCTCCTCGCCCTGCGTGTGAAGCGCAACGGCGACTTTCAGCCGCGGCGCTATGATGCGCGTCAGCGCGCAGAGCGCGGCGCTCTCCGGCTCGCTTTCCGGCCTTTCGCCGCCGTAGCGCGTCGGACCGCATGACGTTATGCCAAGTTCTCGCTCGCGCTCCTTGCATTTGTCAAATCCCGCATCGTAGTTGTTATTTAGGTCGACGCCGCGCGCGTTTGCCTGCCAATGTGAAAAATCGGCGCCGCCGTTCATCCCTGCGAGCTGCGCATACAGCGGGTGCGTCTCGCCGACGCCGCCCGTCGCTATCATACAGCCGTCGGGGTTGAGCATGGGAATGATGAAAACAGTCCGGGCTTCTGTCGTTTCTTTGGCGCATATCTGCCCTTTGACAAGTTCATAAGCGAACTTTATCAAAAGGTCTGCCGTTATGTGTTCCATTCCGTGATGCGCGCCGACAAGCAGCGAGCACTCTTTTCCGCGCCCTATCCTGAGGCACGGCAAAGGAACGCCGAGGATGCTTTTTCCTATAAAAAACAGTCGCCCTCCGATCTTTGTAATTTCGTTCGCCGCGCCAAACAGCGCGCGTATATCTGCCACATTGCCGTAAGTCAAATCACTGTTCCTCCGTGCGATTTTTTTACTATTTTATGCCCCGGAACGCGATTTTGATAAAATTTTTTCAAAAAAATCAAACAAATGTTTGCATTTTTGAACAAATTGTGGTAAAATATATTAAATAAGAATAAAAGTGCGTAAAATCCTCTTAAATCTATGATAAAAATTCAGGAAAGGGCGAACGTTATGGAAAATCTTACCGAAAGAGAACGCAGAGTTTACGACTATATTTGCGAAGTCATAGGAAAGGACGGGTATTCTCCGTCAGTGCGCGATATCCAAAGCGCACTCGGAATAAAAAGCACATCGACCGTCCACTCATATATAGAGAGGCTCGAATCGAAAGGGTATATCCGCAAGGAGCAGGGCAAGAGCCGTACTCTGCGCACGGGAGCGGAGGCCGAGGAAGCGTATTCGACAAAGATACCGGTGCTCGGACAGGTAGCGGCGGGGCTGCCGATACTCGCGTCGGAAAATCTTGAAGGATACGTCGAGTTCTGTCTGCCGCGCGGAACGCTCGCGTCGGAGCTGTTCGCTCTGAGGATAAAAGGTACGAGCATGATAGACGCGGGGATCATGGACGGCGATATAGTCATCGTCAGCAGAACGAGCTACGTCGGCAACGGCGACATAGCCGTCGTACTTATCGAGGACGAGGCGACGGTCAAGACGTTTTACAAAGAAAACGGTCATTTCCGCCTGCAGCCGGAGAACAAGGAGATGAGCCCGATAATCACAAAAGAGGCCGTGATACTGGGCAAAGTCATCGCGTGCACGCGCTACTATATATGAATTTGATGTAAAAAATTATAGTTTTTCTGTTAAATTACAGAAAAACGGTTGCATTTTTTTCGAAAATGTGGTAAAAAGTAAAGTGTCGTTTTGTACGCTGTCAATTTATGTGTTGAAAGGAAATTAACTGAAATGAAAAAAATCATATCGCTTTTTGTCGTTGCCGTGATCGCTCTCGCAACGCTGTGCGGATGCGGTTCCGTCGACGTTAAAGGCTTAAATCCGCTCGATTATATAACGCTCGGAGATTATGAGACTTACTCTATTGATGAACTGACGGAGATGTATGATAAAGAGCGCGAGACGTTCACTTCTTCGTATAATTCTTTCAATCTCGATTGGGGTTATACTGTGGAGATGAACTTGATATGTGAGCTTGTTTCGGGCGACGACTCGTCAACGACATATACAAGATACGAAAAATACTGTTACACGGGCGACAACACGCTCACCTTGAATATTTACGAAAATACAGCGGACGCATACAGAACGACGTTTGACAGCGCGCTCGTATACGATCTCAACGCGGTAGGCGAGGATTCCGTATCGGCAGGCGACAGAACCGTCAAAATAGGAACTGCGTTCGATTTCACATATAAGCTTCCGTATATGGCGGACGATCCCGAGCTTTCCGGCAAGACGCTCAGGTTTACCGTAACGCCGGTGAAGGTCCTGGCACCTTTATACACTGACACGGATATCGAAAATGACCTCGACAAATTCTTCGAAGAAAACAGTGCGGAACGCAGCAGCGCCGAAGCGGGCGATATGATCACCGCCGATATCACGGCAAAGCTCGACGGCGAAAAGCTCAGCGCAATGAGCTACAAGGATCGCACGTTCATTCTCGGCTGTTCCGAGTATCCGTCAGAGTTCGACAGCAGCGTTGCCGGCACGGCGGTCGGTCAAACGGCGACGTTTGACGTGACGTATCCCGACGATTGGACAAATGAGAATTTCGCAGGCAAGACGGTAAGTTTTGAGGTGAAGGTGAAATCGTCGGTAAGTTATGACAAGACGGTTGCGGAAAAGACATCGTATGCGTCGCTTTACGAACTTAAAGAAGCGCTCAGAGTCGAATATTTTGTCAAATACGGTATTATGAACGTCGTTTACGATCGTTCCACTCTTAACACGATACCCGAAAAGCTTTATAACGAGTATTACAATCATTCCAAGACATCAATAAAAAACGATCTCAAAGAGCAAGCGGACTACTACACCTCGCTCGGCAATAAGACGACCGTTTCGGATCTCATATCATACTATTGGGGCTCAAATGATGAGTTTGAAAAGTATGTGGGAGATCTCGCAAAGGAAAACGTACTGGCAACGCTCGTATGCTACGCGCTTTTGGATGAACTCGATATAGAGTACACGGAAGAAGATTACAAAAACGATCTGAAAAAGAACGCATCTGTTTATAACGGAACATACGGAACAAGTTACAGCGTTTCGGAATTTGAAAAACTCTTCAATAAAAACATTTTGAAGATCGTTTTCCTCGAAGAAGTGATAGGCGACGTTCTGTATAAAAATGTGGACGGTTACCCGATATTTGATTTTAAAAAATAAGAGACAAATGAGCGGGCGCAAGCGTCCGCTCATTTGATACTGCGGTATCGCAGCATAGCGGAGGGAATCATGATATTTTCCAAAAAAGTTCAGGGATATTTTATAAAGACGATGTATTCGCGCGCGGACGAAAACGGGACGGTGTTTTACTTTTCCGCAAAGGATTTCGACGGACTATCAGCAGAGCCGTTTGAATTTTTATCGAGGCGAAATGAAAAGCTGCGCGGGTACTTTTATCATTACGACGTCAAGTACCCCGACAGGATAATCATCTTCGAGCACGGTATCGGCGGCGGCCACCGCTCGTATATGAAAGAGATCGAACTCATCGCACGTCACGGCTATCTCGTGTTTTCGTATGACCACACGGGCTGCATGGAGTCGGAGGGAGAGAACACGAACGGATTTGTGCAGTCGCTGAGCGACCTCGACGCGTGTATCGACGCGCTCGAAGCGCTGCCGAAAACAAAAGATAAAAAAATATCGGTAGTCGGACACAGCTGGGGCGGCTTTTCGGCACTGAACATTTGTGCGCTTCATCCGGAGGTCGATCATATCGTCGCCATATCCGGGTATATCTCCGCCAAACAGATAATAAAGCAAAAACTGCCGGGATGGCTCGCGATTTACAGACGCGGAGTTTACGATATGGAAAGAAAAGCAAATCCCTCTCTTGCCGCGTCGAGCGCAGACGCGAGCTTGAAAAACACGGACGCGAACGTGCTGATAATTCATTCCGACGACGACAAAATAGTCGGGAAGTCTTTCAATTTTGACGTGTTGAAAAAAGCGCTCGCAGGCAAGGAAAACGTGCGCTTTCTCGAAGTCACGGGCAAGGGACACAACCCGAACTATACATTTGACGCCGTGCAATATATGAGAGAGTTTTTTAAGGAATTGCAGGAAAAAATAAAGGGCGGCGAGCTTATCACCGACGAGCGGAAAAGCGCGTTTGTCGCGCGCTTTGACTGGGACAGGATGACGGCGCAGGACGAAAACGTCTGGGCGGAGATATTCAAAACGCTCGACGCGTAAAGAGGCGCGGCAAAAAACTCATTCGCGCTTTGACGCGTCGGAACGCGGCGTTTTGGAGCCGACGCAAAATATTTTTGTTTTATATGGAAATTTTCGGCTTAATATGATATAATAATTTAATAAGTCAAAGTATATTAAGTTATATATAAAATATTCGGAGTAAAATCATAACATATATCGGTTATATCGGCGTGCCGATCACGCATATTTACGAAAGGTTTTAAAATGGCAACTACTACTGAAATAATAAAGAAATTGACGCTCCCGTGTATCGCAACAAGAGGACTTGTCGCGTTTCCGGGCGTGCCGCTCAGCCTTGAAGTCAGCCGCGCTTTTTCAAAACGCGCCTGCGAGGCGGCGATGAAAAACGACAGCATGATATTTGTCGTGTGTCAAAAAGAATACACCGATGGCGAACCGGAGCTCGACTCGCTTTATCCCGTCGGCGTTACGGCGAAGATAAAACAGCTCGTCAAAGCGAGCGGCGGTACGGTCCGCATAATCGCGGAGCCGCGTGAGCGCGCGTATATCACCGCGCTCTATCAAGGCAAATACCTTGTCGCCGACGTAATGGAAAAAAATATAAGCGTCGCTGATAACGGCGGCATCAAAGGCGAGGCGCTCGTGCGCGACCTTAAAAACACGCTCGGCGATTTTGTGAAATTTTTGCCGAAGTTTTCAAAGGAATTGCTGCTCGTCATAAACTCGATACAAAACCCGAGCATGCTGTGCGATTTCGTCGCGGCGAACGTCGTCGTCGAGGTCGCAGACAAAGAAAAGCTCCTTGAAGAGTTCGATCCTTTGCGCAGGCTCGAGCTGATCTTGCTCATACTCGAGCAAGAGAGACAGATACTTTCGGAGGAAGACAAAATACATCGCCGTGTGCGCGAAAACCTCGACCGCAACCAGCGCGACTTTTATCTGCGCGAGCAGATAAAAGTCATTCAGGAGGAGCTTGGCGAGGACGGCGACGACGATGCGGCGTTATATCTCGCGAAGCTCAAAAAGGGCAACTACCCCAAGGAAGTGCGCGAAAAGCTCGAACGCGATATCAATAAATTCCGGCGCATGCCGATAGGCAGCGCGGACAACACCGTCATGCAGAATTATATCGAGACGTGCCTTGAAATACCATTCGGAGTAAGAACGGACGACGCGCTCGATATAGACAAGGTGCAGAAAGTCCTCGACGAAGATCACGACGGGCTCGAAAAAGTCAAAGAGAGGATCGTCGAGTATATGTCGGCGCTAAAACTCAATCCCGACATGAAAAATCAGATAATTTGCCTTGTCGGGCCCCCGGGAACGGGCAAGACGTCGGTTGCGATGTCGATAGCACGTGCGCTGGGGCGCAAATTCGTGCGCGTATCACTCGGCGGCGTGCGCGACGAGGCCGATATCCGCGGACACAGAAAGACATACGTCGGCTCTATGCCGGGCAGAGTCATAAACGCACTCATAGAAGCGAAGAGCATGAACCCGCTGATACTGTTCGACGAGATAGACAAACTCGCGAACGACACCCGCGGCGATCCCGCGTCGGCGATGCTCGAAGTGCTCGACGGCGAACAGAATAAGTCGTTCCGCGACCATTTTGTCGAGATGCCGGTCGACCTTTCGTCGTGTATGTTCATAACGACGGCGAACACGCTCGACACCGTGCCCGCGCCGCTGATCGACCGTATGGAGATAATCGAGCTCCATTCGTATACGCGAAGCGAAAAATTTGCGATAGCAAAACATCATCTTGTCCCCAAGCAGGCGAAGCGCCACGGGCTGAACGGCCGTTCTTTCAAGATAGACGACGACGCGCTGTATAAGATAATCGACTCGTACACACGCGAGGCGGGCGTGCGCGGACTTGAAAAGAGAATAGCGAAATGCTGCCGCAAGGCGGCAAAGCGCATTTGCGACGGAAGCAAGAGCGTGCGCGTAAAGACGGACAATCTGACCGATTTTCTCGGCACGCAAAAGATGCTGACCGAAAAGATATTCGACTATGACGAGGTCGGCACGGTCAACGGCATGGCGTATACCGATTTTGGCGGAGATCTGCTCAGGATCGAAGTCATCGCCATGGACGGCACGGGCAAGCTCGAACTGACCGGCTCGCTCGGCGACGTTATGAAAGAATCGGCGCGCGCGGCGATAGTTACGTCGCTCGTCAGCGAGCTTACGGGCGTTCCCGTCCGCCGCGACGTC
>CAJONA010000028.1 GCA_905235755.1 uncultured Clostridia bacterium | reverse complement strand
GCATTTAAGCTTAAATGCGGCGGTGTTTTTTTGTCCCGATCTATTTTTCAATGTAGTAGTTAACGGTGACGTCGTCTCTTTGAACGTCTACAATGAGCGTTATCAACGAGCGGAATTGTCTCGGCATATATACCGTTTCCAAAGACGTACACTCGCTGTTGACCACGCTCGTGCCGACGGACTCGATGCCCTTCGGAAGAACGAGCGAAACGAGGCGCGAGCAATTCGAAAATGCGCCGGCGCCGATGGATTTGAGTCCGCTCGGAAGCTCGATCTTATCGAACAACGCGTATCCGAAAGCGTTTGCGCCGATCGACGTGAGATTTTTTCCGAATGTTACCGACGTTACGTCTCCGCACATACAGAACGCCGACGCTCCTATCGTTTCAAGGCTGTCGGGGAGAACTATCGCGTCGATGTTCGTCATTCTGATGAACGCGTTTTCGCCTATATTCGTCACGCCTTCGGGAATGGTGATGCTTTCGATATTATATGTCAAGCGGTGCTTTACTTTGATGAGTTCGGTCTCGGCGGTGGCTTCAAAATCCGTGTAGACTACGGCGTTGTCCCAGCCCGCGCACGCGTTCGACGCGATATATTTCACTCCGTCGGGAATTACGAGCGACGTCTGCCCCTGCGCGACATACGCCCAAAGCAGTATGCCGTCGCCGACTATCTTGAACTTGTTTGATTCGTCGCCCGCCGCGAGCGATTCATCCATGAAATTGTAATGTGCCGCCGTGCCCGTGAATGCGTTGGCGCCTATCTGCTTGACGCTGTCCGGAAGCACGATGTCTTCAAGTCCGAGCTCATTATAGAACGCCTCGGCGCCGATATCTGTGAGCTCCGTGCAGTTTTCGAACGATACCGTGGCGTTCATATAACTGCCGTTCATACCGCTGCCAAACGCCGAGCTGCCTATCGAAACGAGCGTTGACGGCAGGCTGATGCTCTTGATGTTCGTACATTCATAGAACGCCGCCGAACCTATATCGATCACGCCCTCGGGAATGATCACGTCTTTGATATTATAGCAATATTGATATCCGTATGTCGAGGAGATCCCCGACGCGGCCATATTTGAAAAGCACGAGTGACCTATCGATTTTATTCCGAGTCCCGACAGATCCAGCGTTCCCGGCACATCTGCGGAGTTGGGATTGAACGTCGATTTTATCAGCACGCCGTCGCCGACGATGAAAAACTTGTCCGTATTTTCGGTGTACCACGGCGTCCCCGTGAACGCCATCATGCCGATGTACGATACGCCCGACGGTATATTCACGCTCGTGAGATTTGAGCAGTAAACAAACGATCCAAGACCTATGACCGTCAATGTTTCGGGCAAGGTCACGCTCTTTAAAGCCACGCACCGCTGAAAAGCATTGTCGCCTATGGCGATAAGCTGTGTGTTCTCGATGCCGTTGAGCTTTCTCAAAGACGCGCATGAACTGAAAGCGTACGTGCCTATCGAAGTCAGGCCTTTGCCGAAATTCACGCTTGTAAGCGACGAGCACGCACAAAAGCAATACGATCCGACAGACGTTATGCTGTCGGGCAGCGTTATTTCTTCAAGCGACCGACAGTAGTAGAACGTATAAGGCAAAAGCTCGTCAAGGGTGTTTGACAGTGTGACGTCCGTGAGCGACAAGCATCCGTAAAAGGCGAGAGAGCCGAGCGACGTCACGTTGTTGCCCATAACGACCTCTTTGAGCGCCGAGCATCCGTAAAACGCGCCAGAGCCTATCTCCGTCACGCTGTCGGGAATGATGACCTTTTTGAGCGCCGTATCATTTGCAAACGCGTACTCCATAATAAATGTTATCCCGTCGGGGACTCTGTAAACGCCGTCCGAATCGGCAAGTCCCGCTCCGGACACGAGCGTCGTGTCGTCGATCGTCGCTGTGCCTTGTTCCGACGTCGTCGTTGTCGCTTCCGTTATGGCGGTTTGCTCCGTCGACGTAGTATGGTCGCTCTCCGGTCCGCACGAAACAACGGCAAAAAGCATGAATGCCGTCAAAAGAAACGCTATCGCTTTTTTCATCATGGTTTTTCACCTCTGAAGTTTTTTAAGTTGATCTTTATAATTCAATTATAGCCGCGGCGGGCGAGAATGTCAAGCCGCGCAGGAATAATTAACATTTTTTTCACATCTCCGCGTCTCGCGTCAAATCAAAAAAGCGGGTGCTCCCCGCTTTTTCATCACATTTCAAGCTGTCTGCCGAGGAAAACGGCCGCCGTCTGAACGAGCTTTGTCTCTGTGTCGACGTCCGTCTGATCGTGCTTTACGTCTGTCGGAACGAGCGCGACAACGCATCCTATGACGTCGCCTTCGGCGAAGATCGGCTGTGCGCACGAAACGTAATAATTGTTATTATCATCTGTCAAAAAAATCTTATCTGTTTTTGTGTCGTAAACGTAAAGTGTACGTTGTTCGATTATCTGCTCGATGTCTGTCGAGTTTTTCTTTTCGAGATATTCTTTTTTCGGAATGCCCGCGCAAGCTATGACAACGTCTCTGTCGCAAACGGCGACCGACATGCCGCACGTCTTATAAAGCGTCTCCGCGTAATCTGTCGCAAAGTCGACAAGCTCGCCTATCGGCGAATATTTTTTGAATATTACCTCTCCTTCGCGGTCGGTGTAGATCTCGAGCGGATCACCTTCTCTTATACGCATCGTTCTGCGTATTTCTTTGGGAATTACGACTCTGCCGAGGTCGTCGATCCTCCTCACTATTCCTGTAGCCTTCATATATATATAAACCTCCGTTATCTGTTCTTTATGCAACGTTTATTTTTCGGTTACACGAGTATTCTTCACAAATCGGGAAATTTTATTCATAATTGTCCGCACTTTTATTTTTTTGTTAATTTCAAATATCGGCGTCTTAAATATTGACATAAACGGCTGAAAATGTTATCATAAATGCAGACGATCGCCGATGTGTTTCGGCAAAAAACAGTTACAAAACCGGTGGGAATATTATGGATTTCGGACTCAATCTATATTCGCTCAGAACTCTCATACAGACGGAAGACGAGCTTCTGAAAACGACGGAAACGCTGAGCGATATGGGGTACAAATACCTGCAATTTTCCGGCGCGCCGTTTGACGCGAAAATGATAAAGCGCGTAAGCGTTGCGACAGGCGTTCCGTTCGTGCTGACGCACGTGCCGATGGACAGGATAATCGGCGACACGGAGCGGCTGATGGATGAACATGCGTCATTCGGCTGCAAAAATATCGGGCTCGGGACAATTCCGTGGAAAATACTCTGCGACAAAGATGAAATGATGTCGACGATAGACTCGCTCGCCCGCGCTGCCGATCTGATGACGAAAAACGGCTTTAAATTTTTTTATCACAATCACCACGTCGAGTTTTTCAAGTATGACGAAAAGACGATCCTCGATATTTTGATCGAGCGCATACCGCAAGTGAATATCACGCTCGACACGTACTGGGCGCAGTACGGCGGCGCGAATGTGCTCGCCCTTGTCAAAAAGCTGTCGGGGCGGATAGGCTGCGTTCACCTGAAAGATTATAAAATAAAAATTTCCGACGACGGCAAGTTCGTCCCCGATTACGCGCCGCTCGGCGACGGAAATATGGATTTTGACAGTATAATCCCCGCTATGAAGGCGTCGGGAGCGGAATACTTCCTCGTCGAGATGGACAACGCCGCCGAAGCGGAGCGTCCGTTTGAGCAGATAAAGCGGTGCGCGGATTATCTTAAAAATTTTGAGGTAAAGAATGGATAAAGTAAGATACGGTATCATAGGCGTCGGCAACATGGGCTCGACACATTTAAAGAATTTTCTTGACGGCAAGGTCGAAAACGCGACCGTGACGGCCGTCGCCGACATAAACGAAGCAAAACGCGCGCGCGTTGCGGAGCATTATCCGGACGCCGACATAAAGATATACGCAAGCGGCGACGAGCTTATAGACAATGCCGACGTCGACGCCGTCATCGTCGCCGTGCCGCACTATTTCCATCCGCCGCTGTCGATACGCGCACTCAAAAGGGGGCTCGGAGTCATTTGCGAAAAGCCCGCGGGCGTGTACACAAAGCAGGTCAAGGAGATGAACGCCGCCGCAAAAGAATCGAGCGGGCTGTTCACCGTGATGTTCAATCAGCGCACGAATTGCCTTTACCGCAAGATGCGCGAGATAATTTTGTCGGGCGGCATCGGAAAGATAAAAAGAGTGAACTGGATAATCACAGACTGGTACCGCACGCAGGCGTACTACGATTCGGGCGACTGGCGCGCGACGTGGTCGGGAGAGGGCGGCGGAGTCTTGCTCAATCAATGTCCGCACCAGCTCGACCTCGTGCAGTGGGTAGTCGGAATGTCGCCTAAAAAGGTACAGGCGCACTGCCACTTCGGCAAGTGGCATAATATCGAGGTCGAGGACGACGTTACGGCGTATTTCGAGTACGAAAACGGCGCGACGGGCACGTTTATCACGTCGACGGGCGACGCACCCGGAACGAACCGCTTTGAAGTTTCGGGTTCGCTCGGCAAGCTCGTCTGCGAAAACAACAAACTGATACACGTCAAAAACGACGTCGACGAGCGCGAGTTCTGCTTTACGGAAAAATTGAGTTTCGGCACACCGAAGACCGAGACGGTCGAAGTCGAGACCGACGGCGAAAACCCGCAGCATCTCGGCATTTTCCGCAATTTCACAAATGCCATGCTCGGCAAAGAGGAACTTTTCGTCAAGGGCGAGGAGGGGCTTATGGGCGTCGAACTCATGGACGCGTGCCTGCTCTCCGAGTGGCTCGGACGCGCCGTCGAGCTTCCCATCGACGACGAGCTGTATCTGTCCGAACTGAACAAGCGCATAGCGACGAGCCGCCGCAAAGAAAACGTCGTCGAGAGCGTGTCGGATCTCTCCGACACGTACGGAAGCAAGGTAAAAATATAATATAAAGAGGTAGATATGCAACTTTTCGGCACTCAAAAATTCAAACTCGACAGAGAGATGTCGGGGATATTTTGCCCAAAACTTGAGGATCTCGATCCGAAATACAAGGAGCAGGCGCTCGCCCTCGCGGACGAGGCGCTTGAATACAAGCTCATTTTGCTGACGGCGAATATGTATATGGATTACGCCAAGACGGGCAATCGCAAGCGCTTTGAGGATCACTACCACGAGCGCCGCAGGCGGCTTGGAAACCTTATCGTCGGCGCGCTTTACGGCGGATGCGAAAAATATATAGACAAAATGGTAGACATCGCGTGGGCGATATGCGAGGAGACGTCGTGGGTGATCCCGGCGCATAACGTCTCTCGCGGATACGTTTACGGCGGACGTGCGCTCGCCGACACGACGGACGAAGTGATAGAGGTCGACTTGTTTTCCGCGTCGACTGCCGCCACGCTGTCGATGCTGTATCACTTTTTCAAAAGCGAGATCGGCGCGGCGACGGACGGAGTCCTGCCCGAGCGCATCGAATACGAGATAGAGCGCCGCATAATAAAGCCGTATCAGATGCGCGAGATGCGCTGGCAGTTCGGATTTATAAACAACTGGGTGCCGTGGATAATCAGCAATATTTTGCTCTGTACCGGCGTGTTTGTACACGACACGCAAAAAAAGATGTCGATAATATCGCGTTCGATGTTTTACCTCGACCGCTTTGTCGAAACGTACGGCGACGACTGCGGCTGCAACGAGGGCGCGTCGTACTGGAACGCCGCGATAGCGTCGCTCTTTGACGCTTGCGAGACGCTTGTCGATATTTCGGGCGGTGAACTCGACTTTACGCATGGCGATTTTATGCGCCGCGCGTGCCGATTTATCGTCGATATGAATATAGATCCCGAAACGATGCTCTTCGTCAATTTCGCGGACTGCGGTCCGTATCTTACGAACATATCGGGCAAGATGGTCTGCCGTATGGGAAAGTGTACGGGCGACGGGACGCTCGTCGCGTTCGGCAAAAAGGTGCTTGAAAAATATGACGTGCTCGAAACGGGCAACGGCATCGAATTTTTTATGTACCGTAATATCAAAAATCTGTTCCGTGCCGAGTACAACGCCGACGGCGACGCTTTGCCGAAAAACGCGTTTTACGGCGATCTCAATATCGCCGTGCTCCGCGCGGGCGACTACGTCGCGGTGCTCAAAGGCGGTCACAACGCCGAGAGCCACAACCACAACGACATCGGAAATTTTGTCTTTTACGCCGACAAAAAACCGATCATAATCGACTCGGGCCCGATGGAATACAGACGCGAAACGTTCAACGCCAAAAGATACAAGATATGGACAAATCAGTCGTCGTATCACAACCTGCCCGACATCGGCGGCGTTATGCAGGAGGCGGGACGCGAATATGCCGCGGACGGCTTTTCGGCGGACGGCAACACCGCGTCGGTCAGCTACGGCGGGGCGTACCCGATAAAAACGGTGTGCCGCAGGACGATCACGCTCGACGATCACGGCCTCGTCGTTTTCGATGAGACGGAAACGGACGGCGACGTAACGTATCATTTTTTGACGCACATAAAGCCGACAGCAACGCAAAACGGCGTTATGCTTGACAACGTCAACGTGGAATTTTCTTCAAACGACGGAATATATGTCGACTCGATCGACCTCTCGCAGTCGCCGCAGCAGCAGCGTATGTGGAATGGCACTGAACTTTACCGAATTAACGTCAAGGCAAAAAAACTGACGACCAAATTATCAAAGATCAACTGATATATCTATGGAAGAAACGAGATTTTTGCACGAAGGGCCGCTCACCGTGTCGATAGTCGACATCGGATCAAACAGCGTGCGAATGAATATTTACGCCATCGACGAAATGACGGGAAGTTTTTCCGTCATTTCGTCGTCGCGCGCGATGCTCCGGCTTGCGGCACACGTCGAGGACGGCAAGCTCGACGCCGACGGTGAAGGGAAGTTGTTCGCTCTGCTTCGCGAGTATCTCGCAAGATCGAACAGCATGCCGTGCGACGTGTTTACCGCGTTCGCAACGGCGAGCCTGCGCGGCATTTCAAATTCGGACGAGGTGATCGCGCGTTTATATGACAAGCTCGGCGTGAAAATCTCGGTGATAAGCGGCGAAAGCGAAGCACAATACGACTATATCGCGACGATAGAGCATTTCAAGGATACGCTCGCGCCGCGCGGCGTGGTTATCGACATGGGCGGCGGAAGCACCGAATTTGTCGCCTACGAAAACGGCGGCGTCCGTTCAGTTTACAGCCTGCCGATCGGCTCGCTCGGTCTTTGGCGGTGCTTCTGCGGCGCGCGCCAAAACGAACCGTTCCCGAGTGCGAGCGAAAGAGACGACATAAAAAAATACGTCGAGGCGGAACTTGAAAAAGCCGCTCCGCTCAAAGACTTCGGCGGAACGGCGTATCTCATCGGCGGAACGGCGCGCGCGCTGTCGAATATCGACGCGGCTCTCACAAAGCGCACCGACGAGACCGACGGCTATATTTTGGACAAGGCGAGATTTCACGCGGTAGCAAAAGCCGTCGTCAAAGACGGCGACGGCGGTGCGAAGATGATGCGCAAGATATGCCCTTCAAGGCTGACGTCGATAGTTCCGGGCGTGCTCGCATACGAAAAAATAACAGAGTATCTCGGCATAGATAACGCCGTGATAAGCCTCGCGGGCGTCCGCGAGGGATATATTACGGAATATATAAGAGATCTCAGCCGGAAATAAGTTCGAGCAATTTGAATTTGATTTTGTATACAGGCTTTTCGTTATCGGTCAGAATGTTTATCTGCTCGGTCGAAAAGCCCGTTTGTTTAAATACGGCGTTTGCTTTCGCGCTCGAAGTGCATATCGCCGGATAGAGCACGCACCACCAGTTCTGCCCATCCGCCTCGCCGATCATTATGCGCAGTGATGTATATTTTCCGGCCGGAAGCGACGTGTCCTCATAATTGCGCGTCGGGTAGTATTCCTCGGACAGCGTAACGGATACCGGCATATCGACGCCGAGATCTTGCAGCGTCTCGGACGCGAGATCGCGTATCACGCAAATATTCTCCGATATCAGCGCGGCGGCGCTGTCGGCGTCTGACGCGCCGGCGGTTATGCCGCTTATTTTTTCGAGCACGGCGTCGCGCACGAGCAGTTTTATGCTCTGATCCTCCTCGGCGTCTGAATTGGCGAGCACGTGCAGGCGCACGATATCGTCGTATATCTCCATATCTTCGCTCGTCGGGATAAAGCCGCAAAGCGTCACGGCGAACACGACAAGAAGCGCGAATATTATAAGCTGTTTCATAAATATCTCCCAAAAATGTTATTCCTTACGGTAAAATGAGTATTTACATCTCGGCGCGGTTTTATTCGCGCCGAGGTAAATTTTTCCAAAAAACAGCAAAACGGAGCGTTGACCGCTCCGTTTATTTTGGCATAAGATTATTTTATCTTGTTTTGATCGAATTCTCGTAAGACTCGATCATTTTCTTACTCGTGTGACCCATAGAAACGCGTGTGAGATTTTGAGAGCTTTTTGGGTCGTTTTGCGAGATTTCGGGAGATTTTTGCGTTGCGTCAGACGATCCGATGATTTGACCCACGCGATTTTCAAGTTTTCTGAGGTATTTTTCGGTCTCCGAGCCCGTGAAGATCTTGATGTCGAGCTTCGCCTCCCCTTTGCCCGTCGGAGTGACAAAAATCTTATCGATATACCTCGCCACAAACTCATTTGTGATCAGTCCGTCGGACGCCGCGTCCTGCGCGCACTTCAGCGCTTTGCGGATTTCATTTAAGTGTTCCTCAAACTCTTTGTTCGACATTTGCTCCGCTTCGAGCTCTTTGATCTTTTCATTTGCGGCGCTTATCTCTTTGTTGCACTCGGCGACCATTGCGATGAAATCCGAATCGGAGATACGGCCTGCGGCGTTGTGCTCGAGCAGCTTCGACTTTTTCATTTCGGCGACTGTGATGATCTTGTTTTGCGCATCGATCCGCTTTTTAAGATCGCCGTCCGTTTCAAGAGCGCGATACATTTGGATATATTCTTCGGCGAGAGCTTCGGCGTCGGCTTGCGTGTCTGAAAGCACGTCGTAAAGGATCGGCTTTATTTCGTCCTCGTATATCGCAAACGACGGACATGACGACGCGCCGTTCTTTATTTTGCCGGAGCACACCCATTTGGAATTGATCTTGCCCGTCTTGTCCTTCGACTCACGGCGGTAATATGCCTCACCGCAACAAGTACAGTAAAGCTTCCCGGTGAGCAGATTTGCGTGGTTGCATATGCCCTGCCTGCCCTTTACGTCCTCGCTCCGACGGCGCAGAATTTCGTTTGCTCTTTCCCAAAGCTCCTCGGAGACGATGGCGGGAACGATATCGCCCGTTTCGTCCTTGAACATCACCCATTCCTCCGGCGGAAGGAATTTCTGCTTTTTGGTGAACATATCTATCACCTTGACTTTGTTGCCGACGTAATAGCCCTTGTATTTGGGATTTGAAATGATGCCCGACATCGTGTTGTGCATTATCTTGTTGCCGTTGTGGTTTCGGTATCCTTTGTCGTAAAACAACGCTTCAAGCTGCTTTAAACTGTATTCCCCGGTTGAGTATAGTTCATACAGCTCGCGCACCATCTGTGCTTCTTTTTCGTCGATCACGAGCTTTTTCGCATCCTTGCGGTAGCCGAAAATATTGCTGTTTCCGAGCACCACTTTCGATTTGATCGCCTGCTGATGCCCGAATTTCACACGCGAAGAGAGCTTTCTGAGTTCGTCCTGCGCGATCGACGACATCATCGCCAAGCGCAGCTCACTATCCTCGTCAAGCGTATTGATATTGTCGTTCTGGAAAAAAACGCCGACGCCGCATCTCAAAAGTTCTCTTGTGTATTGCAGCGAATCGAGCGTATTTCTCGCAAAGCGCGATATTTCTTTCGTGATGATAAGATCAAATGAACCGTTTTTCCCGTCTTCTATCATGCGGTTGAAATTCTCGCGTTTTTTGGTTGATATGCCCGAAAGTCCCTCGTCGATGTAACCGTCCACATACGTCCACGCCTTGTTTTTTTGGATAAAGTCTTTATAATACGATACCTGGTTGCCGAGCGAATTCAACTGCTCGTCGCTTTCCGATGACACACGCGCGTAAAACGTCACACGCATATTGATACTATATATCGGTTTTGTTTTCATTTCTTTTCGGATGTCGTAAATATCCATTATTTGTTTTTCTCCTTTATGTAACGGGACAAGTCCCGAAAATTTCGTTATATCATTATTATAATTGTATCATTTTTTATTAAGAAAGTCAATATGATCATTGCAATTTGCGCGGCTTGCCTTGTTTTGCAAGCGCGCCGTGATTTCGGAGACCATCCTGTTTCGCTTGTCCTCGTTGATCAAACGGTGCTCAAACAGGTAATTGTTAAAATACAAAAGCCATGCTTCCTCAACCGCAATTTTCTCCGGCTCTTTTTCATTTTGCTTTGTCATAGATCCACCTCGCATTTCTTTGAGATTACTCTTGACATACTTTTTGCAAAATATTCCGTGTTCATGAATCTGTCTCCAAACACATTAAAAATTGATGATCTACGGAAATATTTCCGCGCCGTTTCCCGTTTTTTTGATATATTTTATCTATCATAGTCATATTCCTCCGATATGTTCGGTTGTTCGTTCTGCGGCTCGTAAATCTCGCATTCGGGATCTTTTGCCGCTTCTTTGCAGTCTTTGGCGAAAAACGCTGTCTTTTCCCGCTCGCTCATATATATTGTACAAGAATAACATTATTTACTTCCGCATTTGATAAAGTTTTTTAATATTTTTTACGCCGACAAGAAAGTCCATAATGAGTATATGGACTTTCCGCTTTTTTCGGTCGAGGCACTGCTGCGCCGCG